>JBFLWO010000062.1:0-8145 GCA_040757755.1 Actinomycetota bacterium | reverse complement strand
GACGCGCTGGGGGCGGCGCGTGCGCTGGTCGGCGAGGACGACGTCGCGACCTGCGTCTACACGTCCGGCACGACCGGGACGCCCCGGGGCTGCCTCCTGACCCACCGCAACTGGTGGGAGATGCTCGGCATGGTGCTCCGCGTCCCCGGCCTCGTGGTTCCCGGGGACGTCATCGTCCTCCACCTGCCGCTCGCCCACGTCTTCGCGCGTCTCGTGGAGCTGATGATCCTGCCGACGGCGTTCACGGTGGCCTTCTGCCGCGACTCGGCCCGGCTCGGTCGCGCGCTGCAGGCCGTGCGCCCGACGATCGTCGCGACCGTTCCGCGGGTCCTCGAGGCGGTCCAGGCGGGCGCCCTCGCGGAGATCGAGCGTGCCCGGGGCGTGCGGGGCCGGGTCGCGGCGCGGGCGATCCGGGCCGGCCGGGAGGACGTGCTCCGCCGGGAGCGCGGCGAGCGGCCCGGCTCCGGTGTGGTGCGCGCCGCGATCCGCCGCCCGCTCGAGCGCCGGGTCGGCGCGCGGCTCGGTGGGCGGCTCCGCCATGCGGTCTGCGGCGGCGCGGCGCTTCGGCGCGACACGGCGGTGGACCTCGCGGCCCTCGGGGTGACGGTGCTCGAAGGCTACGGGCTCACAGAGTGCACGACGGTCGCGACGGTCAACCCCCCGGAACGGAGCCGGATCGGCACCGTCGGCCCCGCCGTCCCGGGCGGCGAGGTCGCCATCGCCCCGGACGGCGAGGTCCTGGTCCGGGGACCGCACGTCTTCCGTGGCTACCTCGGGGACGACGAGGCGACGCGGGCCGCCGTCGACGCGGAGGGGTGGCTCCACACCGGTGACGTCGGCGTCCTCGACCCCGACGGCTTCCTGACGATCACGGACCGCAAGAAGGACCTCATCGTCACGCCCGGCGGCACCAACGTCTCGCCCCAGAAGATCGAGGCGGCGCTCGCCGCGTCCCGCTACGTCTCCCAGGCCCTCGTCGTCGGCGAGGGACGGCCGTACCTCGCCGCACTGCTCGTCCCGGAGAGCGGCGAGGTGGATCGCGTGGCCCGCGATGCGGAGGAGGCCCGCGCGCTGCTCGCCGGGGTCGTGGCCGATGTCAACGGTGAACTCGGGCGCGAGGAGCAGGTGCGCCGTTTCGCGGTCCTGGGGCGCGCGTTCATGGCGGAGGAGGGCGAGGTGACGCCCACGCTCAAGCTGCGGCGCCGCGTGTGCGAGGAGCACTTCCGCCGGGAGATCGAGGGTCTCTACCGCGCCGCGGCCCGGCCCCTCGACGGCGACTGACCGACGTCGCCGGCGTCAGATCTTGCGGCGCGGCCCCACGGTGCCCCAGCGGCTGTTGCGGCGCCGGCCCGAGTACACGACCCGCGGCGGGGCGACGGTGAGGCCGCCCTGCACGAAGCGGTCCTCGTGGCCGAGGCGGGCGGCGACGCGGCTCATGTCCGCCTCCTCGTGCGGCAGCACCAGCGTGATCCCCGTGCCGCTGCGCCCCGCCCGGCCGGTGCGGCCGACGCGGTGCACGTACGCCTTGTCGTCCTCCGGCGGGTCGTAGTTCACGACGTGGGTGATGTCGTCCAGGTCGAGACCGCGGGCGGCGACGTCCGTCGCCACCAGCACCGACACGCGCCCGGAGCCGAAGCGGGCGAGGGCCCGCTCCCGCTGCCCCTGCGACAGGTTCCCGTGCATCGCGACCGCGGCCACCTCGTGCCGGGCGAGGCGCTCCACCAGCCGGTCCGCGCCGTGCCGGGTCCGGACGAACACCAGGGCGAGGCCGCGCTCCGTGTCGAGGTGCTCCACGAGCCGCTCGACCTTGTCCTCGGCGGTCACCTTCACGAAGTGGTGCTCCACCTCCCCCTGGCGCGCCGCCAGCGGCAGGTCCGCCTCCACCCGCGACGGGTTCCGCGTGTAGGCGCGCGCCAGACGCCCCACCTCGCCGTCGAGGGTGGCGCTGAAGAACATCGTCTGATGCTCGGCCGGCAGCCGCCGCACCAGGCGGTCCACCTGCGGCTGGAAGCCCATGTCGAGCATCCGATCCGCCTCGTCCAGGACCAGGATCCGCACCCGCGCCAGCGACACGAGCCGCCGCGCCGCCAGGTCCTCGAGGCGGCCCGGCGTGGCGATCAGGATGTGCGCGGCGTTCGCGCGCTTCGCCTGCGACGGGATCGGCACCCCGCCGTACACGGCCGCCACCCGCAGCTTCCTCACCGACGCGACGGCGGTCATCTCCTCCGCCACCTGGGTGGCGAGCTCCCGCGTGGGGACCAGCACGAGCGCCGTGCCGGGCTCCGCCGCCGGGTCCACGCGCTCCGCGATCGGCAGCGCGAACGCGAGGGTCTTCCCCGACCCGGTCGGGGACTTCGCCAGCACGTCCATCCCCTCGAGGGCGTCCGGCACCACGAGCTCCTGGATGCGGAACGGGGCGGTGATGCCGCGGGCGGCGAGCGCACGCGAGATGGGCTCGCTGACGCCGAGCGCGGAGAAGGTCGCAGACATTCGTTCGACTCCCTGGTCGCGGTACGAGATGACACCTCGACCGCACGAAGGAGGAACGAGAGGCTCGATCTCACGGACGGGCGGGCTGCCCGACCTGCGACCACGGTAGCACGGGGCGCGGAGGGCACCTCCGCGGCGCGCCTCCGGTCAGGCCGGGCGCGTCATCGCGAGGAGCGCCGTCACCGTCCGCCAGTTGCGGCCCGTCGCGGCGACCCCGAGGACGCGCTCCACGTAGGCGCCGGTGAAGCGCGACCGCCCCGCCCCGTGCGGGTAGTGGACGAACACCTCGCGGCCGCGCACCTCGAAGGCGTCCGTCGGGGAGCGCGACGGGTCGAGCCGCGCCACCGCGTCCGCGGCGGGAGTCCGGGCGAGGAACAGGACGTGCACCGACGCGGGATCCGTGAGGGCGGCGGGAAACGGGTTCGCGTCCACCACCGCCTCCAGCTGCGCCGCGGTGCGCACCAGCACGCGCGTGTCGAGGCCGAAACGCTCCGCGATCGCCGCCTCCAGCTGCCGTTCGAGCGCCGCGGCGCCGGCGGTCGCGGGGGACAGGACCACGTTCCCGCTCTGCAGGTACGTGCGGACGTCGGCGTGGCCGAGCGACGCGACGAGGTCCCGCAGCCCCGCCATCGGCAGCGCCGCGCGGCCGCCCACGTTCACGCCCCGCAGAAGCGCCACGCACGGGGCGGCGGCGCGGGGCGGCACGCTCATCTCACGTCGTGGTCGACCGGCGCACGGGCCACGTGCGGCACGGGCTCCAGCGCCAGGCGCACCGCGTCGGGCGCGGTATGGGCGGTACGCACGAGAGCCAGGTGCTCGCGCCGCACGAACCCCGCATCGGCGGCGCGTGCCAGATGCTCCATGAGCGGAGTCCAGAAGCCCGCGACGTCCAGGAACACCGTCGCCTTCTCGATCAGGCCGAGCTGGTTCCACGTCAGGACCTCGAACGCCTCGTCCAGGGTCCCCAGCCCGCCCGGCATCACGATGAACCCGTCCGCCAGGTCCGCCATCAGGGCCTTGCGCTCGTGCATCCCGGAGGTGACGTGCAGCTCCGTGAGGCCGTCGTGCGCGACCTCCTTCGCCACCAGGAAGTCCGTGATCACGCCGATCACCTCCCCGCCCCCGGCCAGCGCGGCGTCCGCGACGACGCCCATCAGGCCGACGTCGCCGCCCCCGTACACCAGGCCGGTGCCGCTGCGGGCGATCTCCTCCCCCAACGCCCGGGCGGCGCGGGCGTAGGCGGGCGACGAGCCGGGACTCGACCCCATGTAGACGCAGATCCGGGGCACCCGCGCATCATCGCAGGACACCCCCGGGAGGCGGCGCGGCACCCGCCGCGCCGGGCGCGTCAGGCGGCGGTCATCACCAGGTCGCGCACCGGGTCGATGCCCCAGCGCTCGCCGACCGCGACGAGATCCGGGGTCAGCTCCCATCGGTCGGGAAGCCCCGGCCCCTCGTGGTCCGGCACGCCGCCCTTCAGGGCCATGCACCCCGTGTTGTCCCCGATCGCGCGGATCGCGCCGACCTCGTCGGGGGAGAGGCGCACGCCGCCCGGCAGGCCCGCCAGGTCGTCGCGCTTGCGCTCGATCGGGACCGCGTCGGGGCCGGCCTCCTGGATGAGGGTCGGCACCACGCACTCCACCGCCTCGTGCGCCAGGTTCCACTGGCAGGCGAGCTGCAGCATCGACAGGCCGTGGCGCTGCGCGACCGGCCGCATCCGCTCGACCTTCTCCACCCCCGCCTCCACCCAGCCGGCGGGGCGGAACGCCCGGTGGTCGGTGGCGTCGAACACGTGGCCCGGCCGGACGTCGTCGTGGAAGACCCCGCCGTGGTCCACGACCCGGGTGATGACCTTCACCCCGTGGCGGGCCGCGGCGCCCAGGCACAGGCCGCCCGGCCACGGCTCCAGCGGGTTCAGGATGATCATCGCCCAGTCGATCACGTCGCCGAAGCGCTCGAAGCACTCGATGACGTCGAGGGTGAAGCCGTTCGCGGGCCCGGGGGCGACGCCCAGAAGGCGCGTGAGCCCCGCGTCGCGCACCGCCGCCATCGCCTCCCACACCGCCTGGCTGGAGTACCCCGTGCGGTCCGGGTTGTGCAGGAGGAGCAGGTCGAACGCGTCGACGCCGACGCGCTCCAGGCTGCGCTCCGTCGCCATGCGCAGGTAGTCGCGGTAGCCCTCCGGGCCGCGCAGGCGCGGATCGGTGAACCGCGGGAAGCCCTTCGCGCCGTCCCGCTCGCCCTCGTAGAAGTCGTGGCCCACCGCCCCGACCAGGCAGTACGAGTCGCGCGGCACGCCGGCCACGGCGCGCCCGACCAGCTCGTCGGCGCCGCCGGTTCCGTACACGTCGGCCGTGATCACGGTGTCGAGCGCCGCATCCGGCCGCAGCACCGCGGCCAGGCGGTCCTCGTCCACGGCGCTGCCGAAGTGCATGTACCGGCCGCCGCTCCAGGCGCCGAGCGCCGCAATCCCAGGGTCGCGCATCGGCGTAACGATACCGGCGGCCCGGGCCGCGGCAGGCGGCGGCCCGCCGGGACGGACGTCATCATTTCCGTCATGGACCCCGCCGGGCGCGAGGACACCCTGCGCGCCGCCCTCGACGCCGAGGCCGCCCTCCTCGTCGAGGTGGTGCTCGAACGCTGGCTGCCCGCGACCGACCCGATGGGGGAGCCCCTGCTCCTGCCGCGCGGCGACGACGCCGACCCCGTGCGTCTCGACGACATCGACTGGGCGGACGTGCGCCGCCGGTTCCACGACCGGCACGGCCGCCCGCCCCGAAGCGGCGCCCGGGAGCTCGCCCGCCGCGCCCTCGCCCAGCGCGCCCGCCGCCCCACGCGCTGAACGCCGCCGCGCGTTCCGTCCGGGCCCCCGGCGCAGGTGCGTCCGTCCCGTTGCCCGGCACTCCGCTCTATCGGTAACATCCGCTGGATTGCGGCCGGCGGGGTCGACTCAGAGTCCCTGCCTTCGGAAGCGTCCGGCCGCGTCGCGCGCCGTGCCCGGATGGCGCGCACCGCTGATGACGAGCTGGAGGCAGCGTGGCGAGAAAGAGCGTGGTGATCCGGCTTGCCGGTGAGTCCGGTGAGGGGGTCATCTCCTCGGGGGACATCCTCACCCAGGCAGCCGCCCGCGGCGGGTACTGGACGAACACGTTCCGGACCTTCCCCGCCGAGATCAAGGGCGGCCCCTGCATGTACCAGGTGCGGATGGGCAGCGAGCGGGTGTTCAGCCACGGCAAGTGGGTGGATCTCCTCGTGTGCTTCAACCAGGAGGCGTGGGACCTGCACTGGGACTCCCTCCACCCCGACGGGGTGATCCTCTACGACGACACCGCCGTGGAGATCCCGGAGGAGTACCGCGACCGTGCGCGCCCCGTGCGCATGGAGAGCCTGGCGAAGGAGATCGGCGGGAGCCTCCGCGCGAAGAACATGGTCGCCGCCGGCGCCGTCGCCGCGGTCATCTCGTTCGACACCACGCCCATCGAGGAGCTCGTGCTCCGCCGCTACGCCCACAAGCAGGGCGTCGCCGACGCGAACATCGCCGCGCTTCGCGCCGGTGGCGCCGAGGCGGCCGACCTCGCCGACCGCCTCCGCGTCGACGCGCCGGTCGAGATCGAGGAGGACCGCGTCCTCATGTCCGGCAACCAGGCGATCGCCGTCGGCGCGGTCGCCGCCGGGGTGGACTACTTCGGGGGCTACCCGATCACGCCCGCCTCCGACATCCTCGAGTGGCTCTCGGCGAAGCTCCCGTCGGTCGGCGGCAAGACCATCCAGTGCGAGGACGAGATCGCCTCGCTGGCCTCCTGCCTCGGCGCCTCGTACGCCGGTGCGAAGGCGATGACCGCCACCTCCGGCCCCGGCCTGTCCCTCATGAGCGAGCTCCTCGGGTTCGCCGGCATGGCCGAGATCCCGGTGGTCATCGTCGACGCCCAGCGCGGCGGCCCGTCCACCGGCCTTCCCACCAAGACCGAGCAGAGCGACCTCAACCACGCCCTCTACGGCGGTCACGGCGAGGCGCCCCGCGTGGTCATCGCCCCCGTGTCGGTGGAGGACTGCTTCTGGGCCGCCGTCGACGCGTTCAACTACGCGGAGCGGTTCCAGGTGCCGGTGATCCTCCTCACCGACCAGGGCCTCGCCACCCGGATGGAGGTCATCCACCGGCCCGACACCTCCCAGGTGGAGCGGTGGGAGCGCAGGACGCTCGCCGACCTCGACGACGACGCCGACTACCGGCGCTATGCGTACACCGACGACCACGTGTCGGCGATGGGCATCCCCGGTCAGGCCGGCGGCCAGTACGTCGCCACCGGCATCGAGCACGACGAGTGGGGGCACCCCGGCTACACGCCGGAGATCCACCTCGCGATGCAGACGAAGCGGTGGGAGAAGCTCGACCCCCTGAAGAACGGGCTCGTCCGTCACGTCACCCACGGCGAGGAGCAGCCCGCCGACGTCGCCATCATCGGCTTCGGGTCGACGTTCGGCCCGGTGCGCGAGGCCGTCGACCGGCTCGCCGCCGAGGGCCTCAGCGTCGGTGCCTTCTACCCCCGCGTGCTCGGCCCGTTCCCGGCCGAGACCGTCGCCCAGTTCGCCGCCAAGGCGAAGCACGTCATCGTCCCCGAGGTCAACTACACCGGCCAGCTCGCGCGCCTCGTCCGCGCCGAGACGGGGATCGACCTGGTGAGCCGCGCCAAGTGCGACGGCCTGCCGTTCACGGCCGAGGACATCCACGACATCGTCAACGAGGAGATGGCCAGGTGAGCACTGCCGAGAAGACGAAGCTCTCCCCGAACGCCTACAAGTCGGACCTCAAGCCCATCTGGTGCCCGGGCTGCGGGGACTTCGGCGTGCTCGCCTCCCTGTACCGCGCGCTCTCCGAGATGGAGCTCGACCCCGCCAACACGGTGATCGTGTCCGGCATCGGCTGCTCCAGCCGCCTGCCGCACTTCGTGTCGACCTACGGGTTCCACTCCCTCCACGGGCGTCCGCTGCCGATCGCCATGGGCGTGAAGCTCGCGAACCCCGAGCTCACGGTCATCGCGGTGGGCGGCGACGGCGACGGCTTCGCGATCGGCGCCGGCCACTTCCCGCACGCCGCGCGGCGCAACATCGACATCACCTACCTGGTGATGGACAACGAGATCTACGGCCTCACCAAGGGCCAGGCCTCGCCGACCTCGTCGTTCGGCCAGAAGGCGCCGTCGACGCCGTACGGGAACATGGAGGAGCCCCTCAACACGCTGGGCTTCGCCATCGCCAGCGGCGCGTCGTTCGTCGCCCGCGGCGCGTCGTTCAACACGAAGGCCCTCACCGAGCTGATCGTCCAGGCGGTGGAGCACAAGGGCTTCTCGTTCGTCGACGCCCTCTCCCCCTGCATCATGTTCAACAACCACCAGGAGGAGTGGAAGCAGACCGTCACGGACGTCGCGCCCGACCACGACGTCACCGACAAGGCGGCGGCCTTCGACCTGGCGATCCGCGGCGGCTTCTCGCTGGGGATCGTCTACAAGGAGCTCCGCCGGACGCTGGACGACAAGTACCGCGACCTCGCGGAGCGGGCGAAGGCGTCGACGATCGACGAGATGATCGACGCCTTCTCGGCGCGCAAGGGCGCCGCGATCGGCAAGCCGATCACCTGACCGCCCGCGGCCGCCGGCC
>JBFLWO010000061.1:0-8240 GCA_040757755.1 Actinomycetota bacterium | reverse complement strand
ACCGGAGGCTCGCGCCCCCGGTGGCCACGTCAGGTCACGAGCGCTTCGGGGCCCCCGGCCGCGCGTAGCGCATCCAGGTGATGACCGTGCACAGCACCGCGAACACCAGCCCGAACGTGAAGAACGTCGTGGTGGAGAACGTGGTTAGGCCCACCCCGAAGAAGAACGGGCCGAAGGCGGCCACCGCCGCCGTCCAGCCCAGCACGCCCCCGGCTTGGCGACGCTCGAAGATCATCGGCATCTGCTTGAACGTGGAGGCGTTCCCGATGCCGGCGAACAGGAAGATCGCGAGCATCCCGTAGAGGAACATGTGGAAGTCCGAGGTCAGCGCCGACGCGCTGGAGACGTCGGGCGACAGGTAGAGCATCGTGAAGGCGATCGACCCGATGAGCCCGATCCCGGAGATGAGCGTCCAGATGGCGCCGCCCAGGCGGTCGGTGAGCGGGCTGAACAGCACACGGGCGCCCGCGCCCACCAGCGGCCCGAGGAACACGTACTTGACGGGGTCCGGGAGGCTGTAGCCGTCGACGAGCACCTGCGCGGCGGCACCGACTCCCTGCACGATGTCCGGGTTCTCGGCGCCGTAGAGGTTCTTCAGCAGCAGGCCGAACTGCGCGGCCAGCCCGCTGAAGGTGCCGAAGGTCATGATGTAGAGCAGCGTCATCCACCAGGTGTCCTGGTTCCGGAAGATGTCGAACTGCTGCTTGACGTTCGCGGTGACCGGGACGGACTTCAGCAGCATCCACGCCACCACCGCACCGATGACGATGAACGGGATGTAGATGAAGGCGGCGTTCTGGTACCAGACCTCGGTCGGCGGCTTGCCGGGCTTGGACACGAGCATCTGCGAGCCACCCACGAGCGCGAACCCGACGAGCCACGGGGTGAGCAGCTGCACCAGGGACACGCCGAAGTTGCCGATGCCCGCCTGGATGCCCAGGGCGGTGCCCTGCTTGCTGCGGGGGAAGAAGTACGAGGTGCTGGGCATGAAGCCGGAGAACGCGCCGCCGCCGATACCCGACAGGAACGCGAGGATCAGGAGCCACGTGTAGGAGGTGTCGGGGTTCTGGACGGCGATCCCCCAGCCGACCACCGGGATCAGGAGCAGGGCCGTGGTCATCGCCACCAGCTTGCGGGTGCCGATGATCGGCGGAAGGATCATCCACCCCAGGCGCATCAGGCCGCCGGAAAGCCCCGGCATGGCCGTCAGCCAGTACAGCTCGCCCTTGCTGATGACGAACCCGAGGTTCGTCAGCTTCGGGGCGATCGCGCTCGCCAGGAACCATGACGCGAAGCACATGGTGAGCGTGAACGTCGTGATGGACAGCGTCCGCCACGCGAGACCCTTGTTCCAGCGCTCGACATCCTCAGGGTCCCAGTCCTGCAGCCATTCGCGACCCCGCCGTGCGGCAAGGGTACTCATGTGTGTGCCTCCTTCGGGGTGGGGGTGACGGGGCGCGCCGGTGCGCCGGCCGCTTCCACGGCGGCGACGGCCACGCCGTCATCGGGTGCCTCCATGTGCCGCGCGAGCTCGGGAGCGCGCGTGCCCAGCATGCGGACCACCGTCAGGTGCATCCACACGAGGCAGATGATCGTGAGCACGAACAAGATGAAGAACGTGGACGAGGGGAACCCGGTCCACTTCTGCATGTAGGCGAACATCGGGGGGAGGAAGAAGCCGCCGAGACCGCCGAGCATCCCCACGAGGCCGCCGACCGAGCCGACGTTCTCGGGGAAGTACTCCGGGATGTGCTTGTACACCGCGGCCTTGCCGATACCCATGGCACAGCCCAGGACGAAGACCGCGATGGCGAACGGGACGAGCCCGATCGTGTAGGGAAGGACCTCGCGCGGACCCGAAGTGGTCTGCACGACGATGTGACCGTTCGGCATCTGGAGCACGCCGGCGGCGAGCACCATGACGCCGAACGTCCAGTACATGGCGCGGCGGGCGCCGAACCGGTCGCTGAACCATCCGCCGACCGGTCGCAGCAGCGAGGCGGGGAAGATGAACGTCGCGGTCAGCAGGGCCGCCGTCTGAAGGCTCACGTCGAAGTTGTCGACGTAGTACTTGGGCAGCCACGCGGCCAGGGCGACGTACGCCCCGAACACCACCACGTAGTACAGCGAGAAGCGCCAGACGCGCGCCTGGCGCAGCGGCCTGAGCTGCTCACGCAGCGACTTCCCCCGCCCGGGGGCGCGGTCGTGACGCGGGCACACCAGCCACACGCCGACCGCGAGCGCGACCATCATCGCGGCGTAGATCACGGGGACGAGCCGCCAGCCGCCGTCGACGAAGCCCAGGTACGTGGCGCCGGCCGTGCCCGTGATGAGCGGGGGGCCGATGAACTTCGTCACCGACGCCCCGACGTTGCCGGCGCCGAACACGCCGAGCGCAAAGCCCTGCCGCTCACGCGGGAACCACGCCGAGTTCCAGGCGATGCCCGCGCTGAACGAGTTGCCGGCGAAGCCGACGAGGAACGCGAGCACGAGCAGGATGCCGTAGTCGTGCACGCGTGACACCAGGTAAGTGGGAATGGCGCAGAGCAGGAGCATCCCGCTGATGACGGCCCGGCCGCCGATGCGGTCGGCGAGCATGCCGGCGGGAAGCCGCCACAGGGAGCCGTTCAGCACGGCCACCGCGGTGAGCCATGCGAGCTGCACATCCGTGAGGTGAAGCTCCTTGCGGATCGGCACGCCCAGGATGCCGAACATGAGCCAGACCGCGAACAGGATGGTGAAGGCCAGCGTCGACATCACGAGCACGCGCCGGCGCCCGCGGATGTCGCTTTCGGGCATGGGTGATGCTCCCCCTTGCGGGGTTGTCACGCTCATCGGACCCCCCTTATGTCACGGTTCGGGCGGCGGCGGGCTCCGTGGACCCGCCGCACCCGCGGTCGAGGTTGTTGCTTCGAGAGAGCTACGTCACCGGCAGGCGCCGGGCGTGCACCGGGCCGTCGAACGGCTGCGCCGCGAGAAGCCCCAAGGCGGCGAGGACGTGCGGACGGTGCACCACCGGCGCGTCGGTGATGGGGGACGTGTCGTCGGGTTGGGGACTGGTCAGTCGTCGGAGACGGCGTGCGCCACTTCCGGCGCCACCGGGCGGACGACCCGGGCCGGCCGCGCCGCGGGGACCGACTCGGGTCCCTTCGGGGCACGGACGGGGGCCGGGCCGCGCCGGCGGTACAGGATGTGGCTGCGACGCAGGTAGCTGACGGGGACGCTCCAGGCGTGCACCAGGCGGCTGAAGGGCCACAGGGCGAGCAGGAGCCACGCGGCGAGGGCATGGGCCTGGTAGACGAGCGGGGCGCCGGCCATGAGCTCGGCGTCCGGGTTGAAGGCGAAGATGCCGCGGAACCACGGGCCCACCGTCTCGCGGTAGTCGTAGCCGCCGCCGAGGAGGTTGGCGCCCACCGTCTCGATCATCCCGATGGTCATCACCGTGCCGAGCAGCACGTAGGTCGCCACGTCCACGCGGGACGTCGTCGCCCGCACGCGCGGCACGCTGGCCCGCCGCACCATCAGGATGGCGAAGCCGGTGACCATGGCGGTGCCGGTGAGGGTACCCATCGCGACGGACATCGTGTGGTACTGATGCTCGGACACGCCGAGCGCCTCCGTGAGGGACGCCGGCACCAGGATCCCGACGGCGTGGCCGCCGAACACGGCGAGCATCCCGCCGTGGAAGAGGGGCGACCCGAGGCGCAGGTACTTGCGCTCGAGAAGCTGGGTGGAGCGGGTCGTCCAGGTGAACTGGTCCCGCCGGTATCGCCACACGTGTCCGACGACGAACACCGTCGCGCAGACGTACGGCAGGATGACCCACAGGATCAGGTCGGTACGGCTCATGCGGTCCTCCCGGCGGCCGCGGCGACGGGCGCCGGCGGACGGTTCGACATGGCGGCACACGCCCGGACGGGCTCGGGCATGACCTCGGGCGGGGCGAACGGCTCGAGCCCGACGTCCTCGCGGGGAGGGCCGTCGGCGGCGAGCCGCCGCATGGTGTCGCGCTCCTCGTCGGTCAGCTCCGGGAGCTGCGCGACGAGCGCGTCGAGGACGTCCGCCCAGGGGCTCGCGTCCTCGTGGAGGCTGTGGCGCACGAGCTCGACCATGGGCCGCTGCTCGGCGAGGAGGGCCCGCCCCTCGGGCGGGGCGATCGCCGCGAACTCGCACATCACCGCGAGGTGGTCGGGCAGCTCGGCGTCGAGGATCTCCAGGCCCGCGTCGGCGTAGCGGCGCTTCAGGGCGAGGAGGGCCATGCCGCGCTGGCGGCGGTCACCGTGCGTGAAGTACGTCATGTGCAGGCAGTTGCGGCGCGCGAAGTCGAACGTCTCGACGTAGAGGCGCTGCAGGTCGCCGGGGGGCGTCGCCGCCCACCAGGCGAGGAACCGGCCGAGGGGGTCGCCGGAGGTGAGGTCCTCCGCCGCCCGCGCGACCTCCTCGCGGGCGGCGAGGAGGTCGTCGTCCGGGTAGGACAGGGCCACCGACAGGAGCGCGAACGCGCTCATCAGGCGTCCCCGCCGTTGCCGTTCGCCGCGGGGTGGAACGCCTCGACGCCGGCGCGAGTGGCGCGCCCGTGGGCGCCGCAGCCGCCGGGGCCGCCCGCGAAGTCCAGGCCGCAGCTTCCCTGCTGGGCGGACAGGACGCTCGCCAGCTCGGCGTGCGCCTTCGGGATCACGAACCGGTCGTTGTAGCGGGCGATCGCGAGGAGCCGGTACATGTCCTGCAGGTCCGCCTCGCTCATCCCGACCGACGCGGCGATCGACGGGTCCCCCGCCCCGGAGAGCGCGCGCTCCCGCATGTAGCTGCGCATCGCGGCGAGCTGCTTCAGCACGCGGCGGATGACGTCGTCGTCGCCGGCGGTGAGCAGGTTCGACAGGTAGCGGATCGGGATGCGCAGCTTGTCGATCGCCGGGAAGATGTCGTCCGGGTCGCTCGCCGAGCCCTCGCCCTCGATGACCCCCATGACGGGGGAGAGCGGCGGCACGTACCACACCATCGGCAGGGTGCGGTACTCGGGGTGCAGCGGCAGGGCGATGCGGTACTTCATCGCCAGGGCCCAGATGGGGGAGCGCTGTGCCGCCTCGATCCAGTCCTCCGGGATGCCGTCGCGGCGGGCCTGCGCCTGGATCTCCGGGTCGTGCGGGTCGAGGAAGACGTCGAGCTGCGCGTCCAGGAGGTTCTTCGGGTGGCCGACGGAGGCGGCCTCCTGCACCCGCTCCGCGTCGTAGAGGATGATCCCCACGTACCGGATGCGGCCGACGCACGTCTCGGAGCACACCGTCGGCATGCCCGCCTCGATGCGCGGGTAGCAGAGGGTGCACTTCTCGGCCTTGCCGGTCTGCCAGTTGAAGTAGACCTTCTTGAAGGGGCAGCCGGACACGCACATCCGCCAGCCGCGGCAGCGCTCCTGGTCGACCAGGACGATGCCGTCCTCGTCGCGCTTGTACATCGCGCCGCTGGGGCAGGAGGCGACGCACGCCGGGTTGAGGCAGTGCTCGCAGATGCGGGGCAGGTACATCATGAAGACCTGCTCGTACTCCATCTGCACCTGGCGCTCGAGCGTGGCGAGGTTGGGGTCGGTCGGCGCGTGCTCCGGGGCGCCGCCGAGGTCGTCCTCCCAGTTGGGGCCCCACTCGATGCTCATCGGCTCGCCGCTCACGGCGGAGACCGGCCGGGCGACCGGCTGGTGCTCCTGCGGGCCGCCGCGGGTCAGCGCCTCGTAGTCGTACGTCCAGGGCTCGTAGTAGTCGTCGAGCTCCGGCAGGTTCGGGTTGGCGAAGATGTTCGCCAGGCGCTGCAGGCGGTTACCGCTGCGAAGCCGCAGCTTGCCGTCGTCGCCGCGCTCCCAGCCGCCCTTCCACTGCTTCTGGTCCTCCCAGCGCTTCGGGTAGCCGACGCCGGGCTTCGTCTCGACGTTGTTGAACCAGATGTACTCGGCGCCGTCGCGGTTCGTCCACACGTTCTTGCAGGTGACGCTGCAGGTGTGACACCCGATGCACTTGTCGAGGTTCATCACCATGCCGACCTGGGCCTTGACGAGCATTAGTACTCCACCTCCGCCCGGCGCCGGCGAATCACGGTGAGTTCGTCGCGCTGTGCGCCAATTGGTCCGTAGTAGTTCCAGCCGTACGAGAGCTGCGCGTAGCCGCCGATCATGTGGGTCGGCTTCACGATCACCTTCGTCAGCGAGTTGTGGGTGCCGCCGCGGGTGCCGCTGAGCTCCGTCTTGGGCACGTTCACGTGGCGGTCCTGCGCGTGGTACATGAGGCACATGCCTTCCTGCAGGCGGTGGGAGACCACCGCGCGGCAGGCCACCACGCCGTTCCGGTTGTAGGCCTCGATCCAGTCGTTGTCCTTCACGCCGATGCGGTCGGCGTCCGGCTTGCTGATCCAGATCACGGGCCCGCCCCGGAACAGGGTGAGCATGTGCAGGTTGTCCTGGTAGGTCGAGTGGATCGACCACTTCGAGTGCGGCGTGATGAAGCGCAGCGACACGTCGGCGCGCCCCTCCTCGCCGAGCTCCTGGTTGCCGACGAGGCGCGGCATGTTGAGCGGCGGGCGGAAGGCCGGCAGGCCCTCCCCGTACTCGAGCATCCACTCGTGGTCGACGTAGAACTGCTGGCGGCCGGTGAGGGTGCGCCACGGCACCGACCGGTCGACGTTCACCGTGAACGGGGAGTAGCGCCGCTCGCGGCCCTCCACCCCGGACCACTCCGCCGACGCGATCACCTTGCGCGGCTGGATCCGGACGTCCTCCATGAGGAGCCGGTCGTCGCAGCGCTCGTGGGCGAGGTCGGCGAGCGGCGTGCCGGTGCGCTCCTCGAGCGCCTTGAAACTCTCCACCGCGAGGCGGCCGTTGGTCGTGCCCGACAGCGCGAGGATCGCCTCGCACACCTGGTCGGCCCGGTCGAGGCGGGGCTGCCCGTCGGCGACGCCGCCGCGCACCACCCCGTTTCGGATCCGGAGGTCCGCGACCTCGATGTCCGACTTCCAGTTCACGCCCTTCGCGCCGGTGCCGAGCTTCTCGACGAGCGGGCCGAGCGAGGTCATGCGGTCGTGCACCGTGCCGTAGTCGCGCTCCACGACGACGAGCTTCGGCATCGTGACGCCGGGGACCGGCTCGCACTCACCGGCGCGCCAGTCGCGCACCAGGCCGCCCGGCTGCTGGATCTCGTCGGGCGTGTCGTGCAGGAGCGGCGCCGCGACGAGGTCCTTCCGGGTGCCGAGGTGGATCGCGGCGAGGTGCTGGAAGGAGCGCGCGATGCGCACGAAGATGTCCCAGTCGCTGCGCGCCTCCCACGGCGGCGCGATGGCCGGCGTGAAGGCGTGCACGAACGGGTGCAGGTCCGTGCTGGAGATGTCGTCCTTCTCGTACCAGGTGGCGGCCGGCAGCACGACGTCCGAGTGCAGGCACTGCCCGTTCATCCGGAAGTCCAGCGTCACGAGCAGGTCGAGCTTCCCCTGCGGGGCCTCGTCCCGCCACACGACGTCCGCCGGGCGCTGGTCCGGGGAGGACTCCCGGTTGCGCACCGCCGCGGTGGGCACCCCGAGCAGGTGCCGCAGGAAGTACTCGTGCCCCTTGCCGGAGGCGCCGAGGAGGTTCGAGCGCCAGACGGTCAGGACGCGCGGGAAGTTCTCGGGCGCGTCCGGGTCCTCCGCCGCGAAGTGCAGCCGCCCGGCCTTGAGCTCCTCGATCACGTGGGCGGCGGGCGGGGCCCCGGCGGCCTCGGCCTCGGCGACGATGTCGAGCGGGTTGCGGTCGAACGTCGGGTAGGAGGGGAGCCAGCCGAGGCGCGCGGAGAGCGCGTTCAGGTCGGCGAAGTGCTTGCCGCGCAGGCGCCCGGGGCCGACGGGCGAGCTGAACTCGCCGGCGTCGAACGACTCGTAGCGCCACTGGTCCGTGTGGAGGTACCAGTACGGGGTGGCCGCCTGCAGCCGCGGCGGGCGCGTCCAGTCGAGCGCGGAGGCGAGGGTGGAGAAGCCGGTGATCGGCCGCACCTTCTCCTGGCCGACGTAGTGGGCCCAGCCGCCGCCGTTCACGCCCTGGCAGCCGCAGAGCACCACCAGCGACAGCATCGACCGGTAGATGAGGTCGGAGTGGTACCAGTGGTTGGTGCCGGCCCCCATCGTGATCATCGAGCGCCCGTTGGTGCGCTCGGCGTTGCGGGCGAACTCGCGGGCGATGCGGGTGCACAGCGCCGCGTCGACGCCCGTGATCTCCGCCTGCCAGGCGGGGG
>JBFLWO010000060.1:0-8243 GCA_040757755.1 Actinomycetota bacterium | reverse complement strand
GGTTGCCGCGCTGTGGCGGCAACCGGCCCCGTTGTTCTTCCTCGTCGTCGGTCGTCGGTGTCAGCGGATGGCGCGACCCCCGGTGAACGACCATCCCTCGGCGCGGTCGGTGATGCCGACCTGGGTGGGGTTCACGAGGACGCCCTTGAGGTTCGAGGCGTGGACCACGACCTCGGGCCGCTGGTAGAGGGGCAGCACCACCATGTTCCGGGCCAGGTGGTCCTGCACCTTCCTCATCAGCACGATCCGGCTGGGGACGTCGACGGCCTTGTCGGACCCGTCCAGGAGCGCGTCGAGCTGCCGGCTCGCGTACCGGAAGGTGTTCTGCCCGGCGGGGCTCGCCGTCGTCGGGATGTAGTCGCTGCGGAACAGGGTGGTGACGCTGGGGTCGGCGCTCGTCTGCAGCGCCGCCTCGGCGACCTGGAACCGGCCGGTGTTGAGGGACCCGTTCTGGTCGAAGAAGTTGTCGTCGAACGTGCTCTTGAACCCGATCCCGAGGCTCTCGAGCTGCCGCTTCATCAGCTTGAAGTTCCCCTCGCGGGTGGTGTTGCCGCTGATGGTGACGAAGTGGATGACGAGCTGCTTGCCGTCCTTCACCCACTTGCCGCCCTGCTTGGTGTAGCCGGCGGCCCTCAGGTGCTTGGCGACGAGCCCGGCGTTGCGGTTCACGCTCCCCCAGGACGCCCGGTAGAAGGGGGCCTGCTCGGGCACGAGGACGCTGTCGAGGGGGAACACCTGGTTGCCGGCGGAGCGGCGGATGAGCTCACCGGGGTCGATGGCGTACGCGACCGCCTTGCGGACGTTGACGTCCTTCATGACGGGGTCCTGGCTGTTGAACTGGAGGTGCTCCCACGTGACGCCCGGCGGGTTCTGCACGGTGGTGTCGGCGAACTTCCGGAACTGCGGCACGAGCGCGAACGCCGGCGTGTTGAAGAAGTTGATCTCCTTGTTCTGGTAGGCGACGTCCTGCCCCTGGGTGCTCTTCAGGAACGAGAAGACGATCCGCTCCACCTTCGGGGTGACGCCCCGCCAGTACCGGGTGTTCGGGACGAGGACCGCCGCGTCGTCGCTCTTGTAGCTCTGCAGGACGTAGGGACCGGTCCCGATGAGCTTGGAGACGTCCTTGCCGCTCCACACCGTGTTGAAGTCCTGGCCGCGGAGGATGTGGGCGGGCAGGAGGATGCCGCCGCCGGACGGGGAGTAGATGTCCCGCCAGGGGGCGTACGGGCCCTTGAAGACGATGACCGCGGTCTTCGGGTCGGGCGTCCGGACCGCCGAGATCCGGTCCCAGCCGGTGCGGCCCGCGGCCTTGAACCGGGGGTTCACCATGGTCTGCCAGGTGAACCTGACGTCGGTGGAGGTGACGGGTTGACCGTCGGACCATGCCGCGTCGGGCCGGATCTTGAACGTCACGGTGAAGAACGGCTTCAGCTTCACGCCGCCGTTCGCGATGCTCGGGACGGTGGAGGCGAGCACCGGGACGTACTTGAAGTCGGTCGTGAGGTTCAGGAGGTTCTCGCACTGCACCGGGCACATCACGCGGTGCGTCACGACGGTCGCGCCGCCGAG
The DNA here is from genome assembly GCA_040757755.1 of Actinomycetota bacterium. Lineage (GTDB taxonomy): Bacteria > Actinomycetota > Thermoleophilia > Miltoncostaeales > Miltoncostaeaceae > JBFLWO01. The sequence continues at coordinate 6,674 of JBFLWO010000060.1, read as the reverse complement.
GCTGACCTGGTTCAGGCTTTCGGGTGCCTGGTCCTCGCCGACGATGACGGTGTTGCCGGTCACGGCGAGGGCCGCACCGGCGCCGAGGGCAAGCGTGCCCGCGCCGACTGCGGCGGCCGCGGCCAGTGCGCGCCGTGCTGTCACTGGGGTCTCCTTCTGGTCGCGACGCGGACCCCCGCGGTGCCGCACGGATCACGTGACACGGCACGTGCGGGCCGGTCGCGGCGGCCACGGTCGGACCAGCGTCCTTTGGAGGAAACCTATGCTTCCGGACGCACCATGTAAATCGTCTCACGCGCTCGTGTGGCACGTGCGACACGGTCGCCGGCGGGGACCGCCGCCCGGACCCCGGCCGCCCGGAGCGGCGTGTCACCGCAGGGCGCGCCGCGGTCGCCAACGAGCCGCTCTCACCTCGCGGCGAACGGTGAGAAGGCGGGCCGGGCCAGCGCCGGCCGCCCCGGCCCGGCGTCGCAGCGGTGCCGGTGGCGCTACTTCTTCGCCGCGGGCTCCTCCTCCGCGACAGCGCCCTCCGCGCCCGCGGACGCCGCGACGTCGTCGGCGGGGATGCCGGCGGCCTGCCGGACGCGGGCCTCGAGCTCGGCGGCGACGTCCGGGTGCTCCCGGAGGAACGCCCGGGCGGCGTTGCGTCCCTGGCCGAGCCGCTCCTCGCCGTATGACAGGTAGGCGCCGCTCTTCTGCAGCAGCCCCTTCTCGAGCCCGAGGTCGATGAGGCCGCCCTCGTGGGAGATCCCCTCCCCGTAGATGATGTCGAACTCCGCCTGCCGGAACGGCGGGGCGATCTTGTTCTTCACCACCTTGACGCGCACCCTGTTGCCCACGGCGTCGCTGCCCTCCTTCAGGGTCTCGATGCGGCGGATGTCGAGGCGCACAGACGCGTAGAACTTGAGGGCGCGGCCGCCGGGCGTCGTCTCGGGCGAGTTGTGCACGACCACGTCGTCGACGAGGTAGGTGTGGTTCCCCGCGATCTCGAGGTCGTAGCGGCGCATCGACGGGAGGTCCGTCACGCGCTCCACCCCGAGCACGTACGCGCGGGCCGCCCGCGCCGGCGGCTCGGCCACCGCAGTGGCGGCGCCCACCCCCACGGCGACGCGGCGCCGCGCGGCGCCCGTCGCCACCGCGGCGAGCACCTCGGAGCCGGGCCGCAGCTCCTCGGCGGACACCTCGCCGAACGGCGTGAAGATCGTGTGGTTGGGGGTGCAGACGATCTCGCGCGTCCCGTCGGCCCCGCCGGACACCCGGATGCGCAGGAACTCCCCGGCCTCGCCGTTGTCGAACCAGCTCACCACGGGGCGCGGCTCGATGCGCCCGGTGACCGGGTCGAACGACAGCACCTCCACCGGCAGCCGCCCCTCCACGATCTCGCCGATCGGCATGCGGGACCCGTCGGCGAGCACCACGGGCGACTCGCCGTGGAAGCAGCCGAACATGACGCCGATCTTCTCGCGCAGCTGGTTCGTGAAGATGCAGATGGTGCCGGCGCGGTTGAGCGTTCCGGCCAGCTTCCGGAGCGCCTGCGACATGAGGCGTGCCTGGAGGCCGACGTGGGTGTCGCCGATCTCCCCCTCGATCTCGGCCTTCGGCACGAGGGCCGCCACCGAGTCGATCGCCACCACGTCCAGCGCCCCGGAGCGGACGAGGAGGTCGGCGATCTCGAGCGCCTGCTCCCCGTGGTCGGGCTGCGACACGAGAAGCTCGTCGGTGTTCACCCCGATGCGCCGCGCGTAGGCGGGGTCCATGGCGTGCTCGGCGTCGATGAAGGCCGCGAGCCCGCCGCGCCGCTGCGCCTGCGCCATGACGTGGTACAGGAGGGTGGTCTTACCGGAGCTCTCGGGCCCGAACACCTCGACGATCCGTCCCCGGGGGAGGCCGCCGATGCCGAGCGCGAGGTCGAGGGCGAGGGCCCCCGTGGGCACCGAGGCGATGTCCTGGTTCGCCCGGTCGCCCATCCGCATGATCGCGCCCTTGCCGAACTGGCGCTCGATCTGGGCGACGGCCGAGTCGATGGCCTGGGTCTTGTCCACCGCGGGGTTCTCCTTCGACGTGCTGTGGGACGGTGCGGACCGGCCGCGCGGCCGGGCTCGGGAGGTCAGGGGGCTGCTCCCGACCCGGGGCCCGGGGCCCCCGCCGGGACGGCGGCCAGCGGCTCGTACCGCGGCGCGCCCTCGTGCGAGAGGTGGGATCGGTAGAGCGTGACGCGCGAGAGGTCGAACATCTGTTCGGGAGCGTACCAGCCCGTCCGGACGTCCACCCGCGCCGGACGCCGCAGCCGGACCACGGTGACGTGCGGCCACGGCGGGCGCGGGTCGGCGTCGAGCCCGGCGGCGGCGCGAACCGCCTGCGCCAGCGGGGCCCAGCGGGCGGCGAGGGCCCCGTACGGGTCGTCGAGGTCGACCGTGACGAGGCGCGCACGCGACGCCGACGGGCGCGCCCTGAGCGCCCCGACGCACACCGGGGCCGGCGGCCCGTCGCCCGCCGCGAGCGCCTCGGCGACGTCGGGCACGCGCGCGGCGGGCACGTCCCCGAGGAACGCGACGGTGGCGTGGAGGTTCTGGGCGGGGACGGCCCGCCCGCCGCACCGCGCGGCGAGGTCACGCCCGGCCCGCGCGAGCTCGTCGCGCAGCGCCCCGGGCAGGTCGAACGCGACGAACAGCCGGTCGCGGTGCCGTGGGGCGCCCATGTCCTGACGGTAGCGGAGGTTCCGGACACAGGACACGCACGGACGCCACGTCCGCGTGCCGTGCCTGTCACGCATGTCGCGCGCCCGCGGGGGCCGCATCGAGGGCGCGCCGCAGGAGGTGCACGGCGATCGCCGCGGCCCGCTCCCGGATCCGCTCCCTGTCGCCGCGCAGCACCCGCGGCGAGTGCGCGTCCTCCACCCCGCCGGGCCCGGCCAACGCCAGGTGGACGAGCCCCACCGGCTTGTCCGGGGTCCCCCCGCCCGGGCCCGCGATCCCCGTCACCGCCACCGCCCAGTCGGCGCCCACGGCCGCACGCGCGCCCCGCGCCATCGCCCGGGCGCACTCCTCCGACACGGCCCCGTGCCGGGCGATCACCGCCGGGTCCACGCCGAGGAGCCCCTCCTTCACGGAGTTGTCGTAGGCGACGACCCCGCCGCGGAACCACTCCGACGCCCCGGGGATCGCGGTGATGCGCGCGCCGAGGAGCCCGCCGGTGCAGGACTCGGCCACCGCCAGGGTCTCCCCCCTCGCCCGCAGCGCCGCCTCGACCAGGCCGAGGGCGGTCTCGCCGCGCCGGGCGTACAGCCGGTCGCCGAACACGGCCTCCACCCCCGCCTCGATGCGGCGCACGGCGTCGGCGGGCCCGCGCAGGGACAGCTCGATCTCCCCGGCGCGCGCGCACACCCCCGCCTCCACCGCGTCGCGAAGGGCGGGGTCGAGACGGTCGAGGGTCTCCACGACCTCCGACTCGACGACCGCGTAGAGGCGCAGCAGGCGCCGCTCCCCCGGGGCCGCCCCGGCGAGGACGGATCGCAGCTCGTCGACCTCGTCGCACGCCCGGGCCCACATGCGGGTGAGCTCCCACGGCGGTCCCGGCAGCACGCACACGAGGGTCCTCCCGTGCCGCACGACGCACCCGGGTGCCGTGCCGGTGGGGGGCAGGACAACGGCGCCGCGGGGCAGCGTCGCCTGCTTGTCCTCCACGCGGGCGCGGGTGGCGTCGGTGATCGTCTCGGCGCCGCGCAGCGCCATCCGTCCCCGCCGCACGAGGGCGAGGGCCTCGGGGTCGACGGCCAGGGGACGGCCGGTGACCGCGGCGACGGCCTCCATCGTGCGGTCGTCGTGCGTCGGTCCCAGCCCGCCGCTCGTGACGACGAGGTCCGGCGACTCGTCGAGCAGCTCCCGCAGCGCCCGGACGAGGGTGTCGATCCCGTCGCCCACCACCACGATCCGCCGCACCGCCACGCCGCGCGCGTCGAGGTCGCGGGCGAGGTGCCCGCCGTTCGCGTCGGGGATGCGCCCGCGCAGCACCTCGTCGCCCGTCACGAGCACCGCCGCCGTCACCGCTCCCGCCACGACCACCGCCTCCCCCCGGGTCCCGCCCGGCCACGCCGCATCCCGGGCCGGCGGGCGCGGACCTGCCCGCCGGCGCCGCGCCGCACGGCGGGCACCCGCGCAGGATGCGCGGCCCCCGCCCCGGGCCCGCCCCGGATTATCCCGCCGTCTGGGCCCGCAGCCCCCGGCTGGTCACGAGGTAGCCGCCGGGCGCGCCGACGGACCGCACCGTGCCGTTCACCGACACCTGCACCCCGGCCGGGTCGTCCACCTGGATCCACAGGCTGCGCTGCACCCGGTACGTCTTCGCCTCCCCCGCGTCGAGACGGTCGGCGAACACGACGCGCCCGCCGGCGGCCCGGGCGCGCACCACGACGTCGCTGCCCACCCCCGTGCCGGCGATGCGCACCACGAGCGCCTCCTGCGGCGCCGTGGTCGTCGTCGCGGGCGGCGTCGCAGTGGGGACCGGCGTGACCTCCTGGGACGGGCTGCCGACGCCGAGCCACACGAGCAGGGCGACGGACATGACCCCGCCGAGGGCGAGCCACAGGAGTCGCGCCTCGGGGCTGCGCCGCTCCTGGGCGGGGCGCCGGCGCCGCGCGGCGCGGCGGCCGGGGTGGCGCTCCGCGTCCCACGACGGGTCGGAGAACGCGCCGAAGCGGGACTCGTACTCGTCGAGGACGAGCTGCCAGTCGAGGCCGAGGTGCTCCGCGTAGCTGCGCAGGAAGCCGCGCACGTACGTGGGCGCGGGCAGCAGGTCGAACTGCTCGTCCTCCATGGCGCGCAGGTACTTCGACCGGATCTTGGTGTCCGTCTCGCAGCGGGTCAGGTCCCAGCCGCGCCGGAGCCGCGCCTCCCGCAGGGTGTTGCCGATCTCGAACATTCACGCTCCCCCGGGCGGGGCCGTCGTCGGGGAGACGGCACGCTTCCGCACCGGCGGGCACCCTAGCAAGGGGCCCGGCCGCGGTCAGCATGCCTGCGGGTGGCGCGTGACGATGGGCCCCGCTGCGGGGCCGCGTGATCAGTCCTCCCCGGCGTCCTCCTCCGTCGCGTCGGAGCGGCGCAGAAGGCGCGGCAGGTCGGCCTCGCCGATGAGGACCGTGCGCGGCTTCGACCCCTCGTGGCCGGACACGACGCCCATCCGCTCGAGGATGTCGACGAGGCGGCCGGCGCGGGCGTACCCCACCCCCAGGCGCCGCTGCAGGAGCGACACGGAGGCGGTGCCCTGCGTCACGACCAGCTCGATCGCCTTCTCGACGAGGTCGTCGGCGTCGGGGTCGAGGGGGTCCTCGTCGGCCTCGGGGCGCTCCAGGAGCTCCTCGCGCAGCTGCGGGCGGCCCTGCCGGCGCCAGTGGTCGGTGATGGAGCGGATCTCCTCCTCGCTCACGTAGGCGCCCTGCAGGCGCTGCAGGCGGGAGGTGCCGACGGGGCGGAACAGCATGTCGCCGCCGCCGAGCAGGCTCTCGGCGCCGGAGGCGTCGAGGATCACGCGGGAGTCGACCTGGGAGGACACGGCGAACGCGATCCGGGACGGGACGTTCGCCTTGATCATCCCGGTGATGACGTCGACGGAGGGCCGCTGCGTGGCGAGGACCAGGTGGATGCCGACCGCCCGGCTCTTCTGGGCGAGGCGGATGATGGAGTCCTCCACCTCCGCGGGGGCCACCATCATCAGGTCCGCGAGCTCGTCGATGACGACGAGGACCGTCGGGATGGCCTCCTCCCCGCGGGCGGCCCGCGCGGCGTTCCAGTCGCGCAGGTTGCGGGCCCGGTCGCGTCCCATCCGCTCGTACCGCGACTCCATCTCCTTCACGACGTTGGAGAGGACGGCGGCGGCGTTGCGCATGTTCGTGACGACGGGGGTGAGCAGGTGCGGGATGTGCTCGTAGTGGTTGAGCTCGACCTTCTTCGGGTCGATCAGGATCATCCGCAGCTGGTCGGGGGTGGCGCGCAGCAGGATGCCGGCGAGGAGCGAGTTCAGGCACACGCTCTTGCCGGTGCCGGTGGAGCCGGCGATGAGGAGGTGCGGCATCCGGGCGATGTCGAGGTACACCGCCTTGCCGCCGAGGTCCAGGCCGAGCCAGGCGACGAGGGGGCCGGCCTCCTCCGGGAACGGCCGGAACATGTCGCCCAGGGTGACGAGGGACGACTGCGGGTTCGGCACCTCCACCCCGATGGCCTGCTTGCCGGGGATGGGGGCGATGATGCGGATGTCGTCGCGGGCGGCGAGGGCGTAGGCGATGTCGTCGCGGAGGGAGACGACGCGGCTCACCTTCGTGCCGGGGGCGAGCTGCAGCTCGTAGCGGGTGACCCGGGGCCCGCTGACCGCGTCGACGACCTTCGCCTCGATGCCGAAGTGCCCGAGGGTCTCGACGAGGCGCCGGCTGGTGTCGGCGATGACGGAGCTCGGCAGCGTCGCGGGACCGCTGGAGCGCCGCAGGATGGAGGGGCGCGGGGCGCGCAGCCCGCTTCGGGCGGCGTCCGGCAGGGCCGGGATGGGGGTGTCGTCGTCGACGATGAGAAGCTGGCCGCCGTCGTCCTCGTGGGCCGGGGGCTCCTGCAGGATCACGGTGCGCAGGGCGGCCTGGTCGGGCCCGTCGTCGTCCCGGTGGTCGTCCCGGTCGTGGTGCATGCGCGGGG
>JBFLWO010000059.1:0-8339 GCA_040757755.1 Actinomycetota bacterium | reverse complement strand
TGGGGGGTGGTGGGGCGTGGGCGATCGTGTTGCAGCAGGTTGCGACGTCGGTGGTGTATCTGGGGCTTTTGTGGGTGGCGAGTGACTGGCGGCCGCGGTTTCTGTTCTCCCGGTCGAGCGCCGGCCGGCTCGTGCGGTTCAGCGCCCAGCTGACCGGCGCGAACTTCCTCTCCTACCTCCAGAAGAACATCGACAACCTGCTGATCGGCCGGTTCCTCGGTGCCGCCCCGCTGGGCGTGTACTCCCTGTCGTACAACCTGATGCTCTACCCGGTGACCCGGGTGGCGGAGCCGATCTACCAGGCGCTCTTCCCGGTGCTGTCGCGCATCCAGGACGACGACGAGCGCGTGGGACGCATCTGGCTGCGCGTCGTGCGCATGGCGGCGGCGGTGGTGATCCCCGCGATGGTGGGCCTCGTGATCTTCGCGCCCCAGTTCGTGCGGGTCGTGCTCGGCGCGAAGTGGGACGACGCGGTGCCCGTCATCCAGCTCCTCGCCTGGTCCGGGATCGTCTACGCCCTCAACACCGTCACCCTGAGCGTCGTCCTGTCGCGCGGGCTCACCGGGCAGATCTTCCGGTACACGCTCATCAGCGCCGTCGTGCTCGTGAGCGGCCTCGTCGTGGGCCTGCAGTTCGGCCTGGAGGGCGTGGCCCTGGCGATCTCCACCGCCGTCGCCATCATGTGGCCCCTCTACGTCCGGATCGCGGCGCGGACCCTGGAGATGCCGCGCGTCGCGTACTGGCGCAACCTCGCCGGCGTCGCCGCCGCCACCGCCGCGATGGCCGGCGCCGCCCTGCCGCTGCGGCTCCTCCTCGAGTCGTGGGGGCTCCCCGCCGCCGCGATCCTCGCGATCGGCGTCCCCGTCGCCGCCGTCGTCTACCTGGGGGCGTGCCTGCTCGTCGCGCCGGGCCTGCGCGGCGACGTGGGCGAGCTCGTCAGCGCGGCCCGGCGGAAGCGCCGTCCGGCCCCGGCCGGTCCCCTCCCGGGGGAGGACCCCCGTCCCGAGCAGGTCCCCGCCCGGTGACCGCCACCCACATCGCGCGGCCGTGCCCCGCGCGCTCCGCCAGGCCGCCGCGCCCCACCAGCGCGTGCGTCGCCTCGCCCAGGGCGATGCCCGCCCGCTCCAGCCCCGCCGACGCGGCGCCGCGGTGCTTGCGCGCGTAGCGCAGCCGGCTCGCCGCCAGCACCGGCAGGAGCTCCGCCCGCGGGTGTGACGCCCCCCCCGCGTGCCGGCAGTGCGCCGCCGGCTCGTACAGCACCTCACGGCCGGCGTCGCGGATCCGGCGGCACAGGTCGATGTCCTCGCAGTAGAGGAAGAACCCCTCGTCCAGGCCGTCGATCGCGACGAGGACGTCGCGGCGGCACAGGATGCACGCCCCCGACAGCCAGCCGACGGGGCCGGCGAACGTGTAGCGCTCCGGGTCCCGCACCACCTCGTCCGTCCATCCCGCCCGCGGGAACAGCCGGTGCAGGAACAGCGCCTGGGCGAACGTCGAGCGCAGCGCCGGGAACCGGCGGATCGAGTGGTCGAGGGACCCGTCGTCGTGGGTGATGCGCGGCCCCACCGCCCCCGCCCGCGGCCGCGCCTCCAGGACGTCGACGAGGCGGCGCAGGTCGTCGCCGTCCATCACCGCGTCCGGGTTCAGGAACAGGACGTACGGCGCGGACCCCGCCCGCCACCCCGCGTTGCAGCCGTACGCGAACCCGCCGTTTCGCGGCATCGCCAGCGTCGCCACCCCGTCGATGCCGGCGACCGCGTCGAGGCTGCCGTCGCGCGACGCGTTGTCCACCACGACCACCCGCACCCAGTCGAGGGCGGCGAGGCCCTCCACGCAGGCGCGCAGCCGGTCGCGGCTGTTGTACGAGACGACGACGACGTCGACGAGGGGCGATCCCATCGGTGCGCGAGGCTAGCGCAGCGCCCCCCGCGGCGGGCCCGGCGCGGCGAGGGAATGCCCATGGTCCGCCGCCGGGAGTTACGGTACCCTCCGGCGACGATGTGTGGCATCTGCGGCGCCATCCAAGTCGAGGGACGGCCCCGCGAGGTGCTCCCGCCGGGCGTCCTCGACCGGATGACCGACGCCATGGTCCACCGCGGTCCCGACGACCGCGGCAGCCACGTCGCCCCCGGCGTCGCGTTCGGCGCGCGGCGGCTCAGCATCGTCGACCTCGACGGCGGCCACCAGCCGTTCGCCAACGAGGACGGGCGCATCTGGGCGGCGCAGAACGGCGAGATCTTCAACCACGCCGACCTGCGTCGCGACCTCGAGGCGCGCGGCCACCGGTTCCGCAGCCGGTGCGACACCGAGATCATCCCGCACCTCTACGAGGAGCACGGCACCGCGTTCCCCGAGCGGATGCGCGGCATGTTCGGAGTCGTCCTGTGGGACGACGCCGCCCGGCGCGGCGTCGTCGTGCGCGACCGCCTCGGCATCAAGCCGATCTACTACGCCCGCAGCGGCGACCTCGTGCTCTTCGCGTCGGAGCTGAAGAGCCTCCTCGCCTCCGGGATGATCGGCACCGACCTCGACTACGAGGCGATCGACGCGTACCTCACGCTCGGGTTCTTCCCCGGCCCCGCCACCCCCCTCGCGCAGGTGCGCAAGCTCATGCCCGGCCACCGCCTCGTCGTGGAGGACGGCGCCGTCCGGGACGAGCGGTGGTGGGCGTACCCCACCCCGCACGTCGCCGGGCCGCGGCTCTCCGAGGGCGAGTACGTCGAGCTCCTCCTCGACAAGCTGCGCGAGTCGGTGCGGCTGCGCCTCATGAGCGACGTGCCCCTCGGCGCGATGCTGAGCGGCGGCATCGACTCCAGCCTGATCGTCGCCCTCATGTCCGACATGGTGGACGAGCCGGTCAAGACGTTCTCCGTCGGCTTCGCCGGGCTGGGGGAGGGCAACGAGCTCGCCGACGCCCGCACCGTGGCGCGCCTCTACGGCACCGACCACCACGAGCTCGAGCTGTCCCTCGACGAGTACCCCATCGCCCTCGACGAGCTCGTCTGGCACATGGACGAGCCGATCGCCGACCTCTCCGCCCTCGGCTTCATCGCCCTGTGCGAGCTCGCCCGCCGCCACGTCACCGTCGCCCTGTCCGGGCAGGGGGCCGACGAGCTCCTCGGCGGCTACCGCAAGCACCGCGCCGCCGCGTACGCCGAGCGCCTCGACTGGTTCCCCGCCCCGCTGCGCGCCGGCCTCGCGCGCGCCGCGTCGTTCGCGCCCCGCCGCCTGCGCCGCCCCTTCGCCACCCTGTCGGCGCGCGACGCCGCCGACCGGCTCATCGCGATGAGCGGCAACGTCGACGCCGCCCAGCGCCGCCGCATGGTGCGGGGTCCCCTCGCCGCCCTCGACGGCGGGGCCGCCCGCCGCGCGATCACCGCGTACGACGGGATCCCCGACGCGCCGCTCGCCGCCACCCTGTACCTCGACGCGAAGCTGGGGCTCGTCGACGACATGCTCCACTACTTCGACCGCGCGTCGATGGCGCACTCCCTCGAGGTGCGGGTGCCGTTCCTCGACCACGAGCTCGTCGAGCTGTGCGCCGGCGTGCCCACCGACCTCAAGGTCCGCGGCGGGATCACCAAGTACGTCCTGAAGCAGGCGTCGCGCGGCCTGGTCCCCGACCGCATCATCGACAAGCCGAAGGTCGGGTTCTTCAACGCCGCCGTCGACGGGTGGTTCGCGTCGCAGGCGTCCGGCGTCGTCTCCGACTACCTCCTCGACCCGGCCGCCCGCTACGCCGACATCATCGACCGCGGCGCCGTCGCCGGCATGATCGACGGCCACCGCCGCGACCCGGCGTCCAGCCCGCACGGCTTCGCGCTGCTCGCCGTGCTCATGCTGGAGATCTGGCTCGCCACCTACCTTCCCCGGGCGCTTCCCGGCGGGGAGCGGCGCGCCGCGTGACGGGCGCGGCGGGATACGCGGTGATCACGCCCGCGCGCAACGAGGCGGGCAACCTGCCGCGCCTCGCCCGGTCCCTCGCCCGGCAGACCGTCCCCCCCACCCGCTGGGTCGTCGTCGACAACGGCTCCACCGACGGCACCGCCGAGGTGGTGCGGCAGCTCGCCGCCGCCCACCCGTGGACCCTCCTCGTGGAGGCGCCCGGCATGCAGACCCCCACGCGGGGGGCGCCCGCGGTGCGCGCCTTCCAGGCGGGGCTCGCCGCCCTCGACGCCCCCGTCGCGTTCGTCGCGAACCACGACGCCGACATCACGGTGCCGCCCGGGTACTACGCCCGCCTCCTCGACGAGTTCGCCGCCGACCCCACCCTCGGCATCGCGGGCGGCACCTGCTTCGAGCGTCACGACGGCGTGTGGGGCCAGCGCTTCGTGACGGGCACCACCGTGTGGGGCGGGTCGCGCGTGTACCGGCGCGAATGCCTGGACGACGTGCAGCCCATCGAGGAGCGGCTCGGCTGGGACGGCATGGCGGAGGCGAAGGCGAACATGTGCGGCTGGACCACCCGGCTCGTGCCGGACCTGCCGTTCCTCCACCACCGTCCGGAGGGCGCCCGGGACGGCGCCGTGTGGGCGGCCCGCGTCGCCCAGGGCCGCTCCGCCCACTACATGGGCTACCGCCCCTGGTACCTGGTGCTGCGCGCCGTGCGGCACTCCCTGCGCGACCCCGCCGGCATGGGCCTCCTGTGGGGGTACCTCGCCGCGGCGGCGCGGCGGGAGCCCCCCTGCGCCGACACGCGGATCCGCGACTACGTGCGGCGGCAGCAGAGCCTCGGCAACCTGCCGGCCCGCGCCCGCGAGACGCTCGGCCGCGCCCGGCGCCGCGCCGCCGGCTGACGGCGCCATGATGTCCCGCAGGCGGTCGACACGCGCGCGCCGCCGCCACATCCCCCCGACGCTGGAGGGCACCACCACCCGATGAAGATCCTCGTCACCGGCAACCTCGGCTACGTCGGCCCCGGCGTCGTGCGCCACCTGCGGGGCGCGCACCCCGACGCCACCATCGCCGGCCTCGACACCGGCTACTTCGCCCACTGCCTCACGGGCGCGCCCGCCGTGCCCGAGCGGCTCCTCGACGCCCAGGTGTACGCCGACGTCCGCACCGTGGACCGCGACGTCCTCGACGGCGTCGACGCGGTCGTGCACCTCGCGGGGATCAGCAACGACCCCATCGGGAACCTGTTCGAGGACCTCACCCTGGAGGTGAACCACGGCGGCACGGTGCGCCTCGCCCGCATGGCGAAGGAGGCGGGGGCCCGTGCGTTCGTGTTCGCCTCCAGCTGCAGCATCTACGGGCAGGCCGACGACACCCCCCGCGACGAGACGTCGGAGCTCGGGCCGCTCACCGCGTACGCCCGGTCGAAGGCCCTGTCGGAGCGCGACCTCGCGCCCCTCGCGGGGGACGGGTTCACCGTCACCGCCCTGCGCTTCTCCACCGCGTGCGGCATGAGCGACCGGCTGCGGCTCGACCTGGTGCTGAACGACTTCGTCGCCGGGGCGATCGCGTCGGGACGCATCGAGATCCTGAGCGACGGCACCCCGTGGCGCCCCCTCATCCACGTGTCCGACATGGCCCGCGCGATCGAGTGGGCGGTGACCCGCGAGTCGGGGAACGGCGGGGACTTCCTCGCCGTGAACGTCGGCACCGACGAATGGAACTACCAGGTGCGGCAGCTCGCCGACGCCGTCGCGCGCGCCGTGCCGGGCACCACGGTGTCGGTGAACGAGAACGCTGCCCCCGACAAGCGCTCCTACCGCGTGAGCTTCGGCCTGTACCGGCAGCTCGCGCCCGACCACCAGCCGCAGGTCGGCCTCGACGACGCGGTCGTCGAGCTGCGCGACGGGCTCACCCGCATGGGCTTCCGCGACGCCGACTTCCGCACCTCCACCCTCATGCGCCTCCGCGCGCTCGAGGGGCTGCGCGACAAGGGGCTCCTCGGCCCCGACCTCGCCTGGAAGGTCGACTCGAAAGTCGGCCTCACCGCGTCCTGACTGGTCGCCGATCACCGACTTTCGAGTCGGGATCGTGCGTCGACTCGAAAGTCGGCCTTACCGCTCCCTGACTGGTCGCCGATCACCCACTTTCGAGTCGGGATAGTGGGTGGCGGCTTGTCCTCGCAGGGGTTCCCGTCGTCCGGCGGTGACGGGCGCGCATTGCTGAATCGCAACGCGCGCCCTGCGAAAACCCACCAGCCGCAGGCGTAGGGCAGGGGGAGGGCTCGCCGGACTCCGGCGAGCGCTCTGCCGCGCGTGGCGTACGCGCGGCGGCATGACGTGACGGCGTCTCGCGGCGCCCGCGTCGCCGCGCCCTGGCACGGCCGGCCCGGCGGCGCCGCGTATGCGCACGACGCGCTGCCTGTCAAGTCACGCGAATACGCGCTTTTCGCAAAGAGCGGGGAATACGCGCGAGTCACGCACCGAGGGGGATCAAGCGTCGGCACCGGCCGTTCGACGCCAAGAGCAAGTCCCCCTTCCTCCCGTGGTGTGCCCGCGGGGACGGAGAAGTGCCCAGTGACCAAGGAGCCTCATCCCAATGGAAGGGACATCCCCCGCCCGACGTGGCGTCGCCATCGCGACGTCGATCGGCCTCCTGGCCGGGACGGCCGTGACGGCCGCCACCCTCCTCTCACCGCCTGACACCGCCCGTGGTGCGGTGACGGCGAAGAAGACGACCGCGAAGCGAACGGTCCCGACGACCCGCACGCGACGCTCCGTCAAGACCGCGTCCGCATTGACGGACACGAAGGCCCCGACGACCCCGACGGGCCTCACCCAGACCCTCCGGACCGCGTCCAAGATCGGCATCAGGTGGACCGCGTCGCGCGACAACGTCCGGGTCGCCTACTACTCCATCTTCGTCGACGGCGCGTACTACGCCCGCGCCACGACGGCCTCCTACACCGAGGACGGCCTCTCCTGCGGCGAGCGCTACAGCGTGCAGGTGCAGGCCGTCGACGCCGCCGGCAACAGGTCGGCGAAGTCCACCGCGCTGACCGTGTCGACCACCGTGTGCGACGCGACCCCGCCCACCGCCCCCGGGTGGATCACGAAGACCGGCGCGACCGACACGAGCATCGCCGTCGCCTGGGGCGCCGCCACCGACAACTCCGGCTCGGTGCGCTACGCCGTCTACCGCGACGGCACGAAGGTCGCGGACACGTCCGCGACGACCGCCACCGTCGGCGGCCTGTCGTGCGGCACGCTGTACGGCATCGCCGTCGCGGCCGTCGACGCGGCCGGCAACACGTCGGCCCGCACCGGCGCCACCATGGCGACCGCGGCCTGCCCCGCCCCGGCGCCCGCCCCGCTGCCGGTCGGCGACACGACGTCGCCCGCCGTCGCAATCTCCGGGATCGCCGACGGCCAGACGCTGACGTCCGCGGCCACCGTCACCGCGGCGGCGACCGACGCCGCCGGCGTCGCGAAGGTGGAGTTCCGCGTCGACGGGGCCCTCAAGGCCACCGACACGAGCGCCCCGTACACCCACTCCCTCGACCCGTCGACCATGCCGGCGGGCGGCCACACCGTCACCGCCACCGCCTACGACCCGTCGTCCAACACCGGGTCGGCGCAGCGCACCTTCCAGGTCGCGTCCGCGCCCAGCACCACCGGCCAGGTCGTGGAGCTTTCCGGCACGGTCAGCGCGTCGACGGTGTCGTCCCGCATCTCCGGAATGCCGTCCGGTGCCGTCACGGTGCGGCCCGCCGCCGGCGCCACCGCCACCGTGAGCGGGTCGTTCTCGCCGCCGCGCGCCGGCGTCACCCTCGACGGCCTCACGTTCACGGAGGACGTCACGTTCGGCCCCGGCGACACCGGGGGGAAGCTCCTCAACAGCCGCGCACGCCAGTTCAACATCTTCGGCGCCGACGACGTCGTCATCCGCGGCAACCGGTTCGACGGCCTCGGCCAGACGCCGAACAACCAGATCTGGGACGAGCCGGCCGGGTCCGTGCCCGAGCGGTACGTGATCCAGAACAACACGTTCACCCGGTTCTACGGGCCCACCTCCGACACCCACTCGGAGGCCCTCTACATCGGCTACTCCGCGAACGGCCTCGTCGAAGGCAACGATTTCACCGACAACGGCACCACGGCGCACGTCTTCTTCACCTGGTGGGGGAGCACGGCGAACTCCGCGACGAGCTACCCGCGCAACGTCTGCGTGCGGGGCAACACGTTCGGGCCGTGGCACGGGGCCTACTACGACATCAACTTCCGGGCCGAGATCCCGACCTCGTCGGGCATCGCCGTCGACCCCGGCCAGGGCGCCCTGTCGACGAGCCCCGCGTTCACCAGGTCGTGCTCGTGACCCGGTGACCGCCCGCCGCGACGGCGGGGATCCCTAACAGAACCCCAACAACTATTGCGCAATGACGGACG
>JBFLWO010000058.1:0-8477 GCA_040757755.1 Actinomycetota bacterium | reverse complement strand
CGCCCCGGACCGCCGCCCCGCGGAGGTGGCGGTCCGGGGCGTCCCTCTTGCCCCGGGACTGTTTGGAAACGTCCGCCCCGCCGATTACTGTAGGGACGACAAGAACTCCCCGAGGGATTATTGTGGTCTTGACGTGAAATCGCGGGGCGACATGGACGGGCGGCCGGTCGAGGCGGTCGTCGTGGGCAGCGGCGTCGCCGGGCTGTTCTTCGCGCTGCGCGCCGCCGACCGCGGCCACGCGGTCACCGTCGTCTCGAAGGCCGCCCTCACCGACGGCAGCACGCGGCTGGCCCAGGGCGGCATCGCCGCCGCCGTCGGCCCCGGCGACACGCCGGCGGCGCACCTGGCCGACACGCTCGCCGCGGGCGCCGCCCTGTGCGACCCGGAGGCCGCCGCCGTGATCTGCCGCGAGGGCCCCGCCCGGCTGCGCGACCTCGTCGCCCTGGGCGTCCCGTTCGACACCCGGGAGGGGGCGCTCGCCCTGGGCCGCGAGGCCGCCCACGGGGTCGCCCGCGTCGTGCACGCCGGCGGCGACGCCACCGGCCTGCACGTGGCCGACGCCCTCGCCGCCGCGGCCCGCGCGCACCCCGCCGTCACCCTGGTGGAGGGCGAGACCGTCGTCGAGATCGTCGTCGCGGCGGGACGCGCCGCCGGGGTGCGCACCCGCGACGCCGACGGCGCGGAGCGCGTCCACCGCGCCGACGCCGTCGTCCTCGCCACCGGCGGGATGGGGCACCTGTACCGCCACACCACGAACCCCCCCACCGCGACGGCCGACGGGCCCGCCCTGGCGCACCGCGCCGGCGCCGCCCTCGCCGACCTGGAGTTCGTCCAGTTCCACCCCACGGCGCTCGCGGTCGGCACGAGCCCCCTGCCGCTCGTCACGGAGGCGGCGCGCGGAGAGGGCGGCGTGCTGCGCGACGCCCGCGGCCGCCCGTTCATGCGCGACGTCCACCCGATGGGCGACCTGGCGCCGCGCGACGTCGTCGCCCGCGCGATCTTCGCCCGGGCGCGGGAGGACGGCGCCCCCGTCACCCTCGACCTCACCCACCTTCCCGGCGCCGTGCGGGCGGAGCGCTTCCCCACCGTCGCGGAGATCTGCCGCCGCCACGGCATCGACATCGCCCGCGACCCGATCCCCGTCACCCCCGCCGCGCACTTCGCGATGGGCGGGGTGCTCACCGACCTCGCCGGCCGGGCGACGCTGCCGGGCCTCTACGCGATCGGCGAGTGCGCCGCGACCGGGGCGCACGGCGCGAACCGGCTCGCGTCGAACTCCCTGCTGGAGGGGCTCGTGATGGGCGACCGGGCGGCCGCGGCGCTCGGCGGCGCCGGATGGCCGGACGGCCGCGTCGCGCCGGCCGCGGCACCCGCCGCCGGCACGAGCGGGCCGTGGCTGCGCGCCGAGGTGCAGCGCGTGATGTGGGACGCGGCGGGGCTGGAGCGCGACGGCGACGGCCTCGCGCGCGGCGCCCGCGTCCTCGACGCCCTCCCCTCCCCCGCCGACCCCGAGTCGCAGAACCTGCTGGAGGTGGCCCGCCTGGTGGTGGCCGCCGCCGCCCGCCGCACCGAGAGCCGCGGCGCGCACTTCCGCCGCGACCACCCCCACCTCGACGCCCGCCAGGCGGTCCGCACCGCATGGGTGGGCGGCGTGCCGTACCCCGTCCCGTTGCGCACCGTCCCCGACCTCGCCCAGGAGGCAGCGTGAGCACCGTCCTCGCCCCGTCCGCCGTACCGTCGTGCGCCGTCCCCCCGCCCGCCTCCGACGTGCCGGTGGAGGAGCTGCGCGAGCGCGCCTGGGCGGCCCGGCGCGCCCTGGGGGAGCGGGCGGTGATCCTGGGCCACCACTACCAGAAGGACGAGGTGATCGAGCTCGCCGACATCACCGGTGACTCGTTCCTGCTGGCCCGGCGCGGCGCGGAGGCGTCGGCCGCCGAGTACCTCGTGTTCTGCGGCGTGTACTTCATGGCGGAGGCGGCGAGCGCGCTCGCCCAGCCGCACCAGCGGGTGGTGCTGCCGGACCTCGGCGCCGGCTGCCACCTGGCCGAGTGCGCGGACATCTTCACGGTGCGCGACGCGTGGACGCAGCTCACCGAGGCGCTCCCCGGGCGGCGGATCGTGCCGCTCACCTACATGAACTCGGGCGCGGACCTGAAGGCGTTCGTGGGGGAGAACGGCGGGGCGGTGTGCACGTCGGGCAACGCGGAGCGGGCGTTCCGGTGGGCGCTGTCGGAGGGCGACGCCGTGTTCTTCTTCCCGGACGAGCACCTCGGGCGCAACACGGCGTGCCGCCTGGGCTTCGCGCCCGACGCGGGCCTGGTGTGGGACCCGCGCCAGGCGGAGCTCGGGGGGCTTGACGCGGCGGCGCTGGCCGACGCGGCGGTGATCCTCTGGAAGGGCTTCTGCAACGTGCACGTGCGGTTCACGACGCGCCAGGTCGCGGAGGCGCGGGAGCGATTCCCCGGGGTGCGGGTGATCGTGCACCCGGAGTGCCCGCGTCCGGTGGTGGAGGCCGCGGACGAGGACGGCAGCACCGAGTACATCATCCGCCGCTGCGAGGAGCTGCCCGCCGGGTCGGTGATCGCGATCGGGACGGACTGGAACCTGGTGAACCGCCTGCGGGAGCGTCACGCCGCGGACAAGACGATCTTCTGCCTGGAGGAGGATCTCTGCCCGTGCGTGACGATGAACCGGATCACGCTGCCGAAGCTGACGTGGGCGTTGGAGAGCCTGGTGGCGGGCGACGTGCCGAACGAGGTCCGGGTGGACGAGGAGATGGCGCGCCTGGGCCGCCTCGCCCTGGACCGCATGCTCGCGCTCTGACCGAGCCCCTGTCGATCCCGGCGCTCGTCGCCGCCGCCCTCGCGGAGGACCTGGGCGAGCGCGGCGACGTCACCTCCGCCCTGCTCGTCCCCGCCGTCCTGCGCGCGGCGGGGGCGGTGGTGGCGCGTGCGCCGGGGGTGCTGGCCGGCCGGGCGGTGGGCGAGGAGGTGCTGCGCCAGGCCGGGGTGGAGGGGGACTGGCTCGTCGCCGACGGGGCGCGCCTCGCGGTGGGCGACGTGGTGTGCCGTGTGGAGGGGCCGGCCCGGGCGGTGCTCGCCGCGGAGCGCACCCTCCTGAACGCCCTGTCCAGGCTGTCGGGCATCGCGACGTTGACGGCCCGGTACGTGGAGGCGGCCGCGCCCGCACGGGTGCTCGACACGCGTAAGACGACCCCGGGGTGGCGCGTCCTGGAGAAGGCGGCGGTGGCCGCGGGCGGCGGCACGAACCACCGGATGGGGCTTCACGACATGGTGCTGGTGAAGGACAACCACCTGGCGCTCGCCGGGGAGGGCCTCGTGGAGGCGGTGGCGCGGGCGCGGCGTGAGCTTCCCGGGGTGGCGGTGGAGGTGGAGGCGGACGACCTGGCGGGGGTGGAGCGGGCACTCGCCGCGGGGGCGGACTGGATCCTGCTCGACAACATGGATCCCGACGCGATGCGCGCCGCGGTGGCGCTGGCGGCGGGCCGCGCCCGGCTGGAGGCCTCGGGGGGGATGACCCTGGAGGGGGCGCGGGCCGCGGCGGCGACGGGGGTGGACGCGGTGAGCGTCGGCGCCCTCACGCACTCCGCCCCGGCGCTCGACCTGGCCCTGGACCTGGACGCGGCGGGCCGCTGACCGGGGGCGCCGGGGCCGGTGCCGCGCTCCTGAGAGCTTCGCGGGTCTTGCCAGGGCGCGCGTTGCGATGCAGCAATGCGCGCCCGTCACCGGTGCACGACGGGAACCCCGCACGGACGCGCCGCCACGCACGACCCGACTCGAAAGTCGATGATCAGAACCCCGCCGGGAATCGGGCTGCGGACTTTCGAGTCGAGCTAGAACCCGAATCGGACCTCGGTGAAGTACCACAGGCTGGACGTGGCCCACAGGGCGGCGAGGACGGAGAAGAGGGTGCCGCCGGCGACGGGCAGGACCCAGCCGGGGTAGTCGTGGGTGCGGACGATGAACACCTTCGTCGCGACGACGCCGTACAGGAACGATCCGACGACGGAGTGGATCGCGACGCGGGCGCTCGTCGTCTGGAACCCGAGGATGAAGACGCAGTGGAAGACGACGGGGAGGCTGACGAGCACGGCGACCCGCCCGCTCCACCGGTGGACGCGTGACACGACGGCGTCGGGGAGCCGCAGCACGGCGCGCAGGCGGCCGTAGATGCGGGCGGCGGTGACGATCTGCACCAGGGCGAGGGCCCCCGCGATCGTCGCGAGCCACGCCTTCGCGGCGATCGGCGCGGAGAAGACGGACTCCAGGATGTCCTCGTAGGACGAGGCGACGTCCAGGACCATGGTCACGCTCCGGGGTCGGCCGGGCCAGCCTAGTGCACCGCCCCCGGGGGGCGCGAGGGTCGACTACCCGGCCGCCGGCTGCGCTCCGGGGTTGATCATGCCCCCGTTCTCGGGATGGAACGGCCGTGCCAGGTCCAAGGCGGCACCGACGTCCGGGATCTCATCGATCGTTGGCACGGTCCAGCCCCAGTCGAGCTCACCCGCGTCCCAGTCCTCTGCGAGGTCGGGGAAGGGATTCGGAAGGCCGAGAGCGCGCGGGGGCTCCGGCACCTTGACGGCGAACCGCGGCGTCTTCCGCCACCAGACGTCGACGAGCGCGACCCGGTAGCCGCTGCCACGCAGCACCGCGACATACCCCTTCCGGAAGATCGTCCTCCAGGGCAGGCCCCGCGCGGCGATTGCCTCCTCGACCCGCTGGACCAGCGCCAATGCGACCTCGATGCGAGAGGCAGGAACGTTGAGCTCATCCCTGAACAGGTCCCAACTCCAGTTGTCGCGCCGCTCTCTGGTGCTCCGGGGGCCGCCCCTCGCCTCCCTGCGGGCGGTGCGACCGACGACACTGGGGACCAACGTCTTCAGGTCTTCGCCGATGTACTGCTTTACCTCGATGCCCAACACCTCGGCCGGGCTCATCTGGCCGTTGAGGAACTCGATCACCCTTGCGAGCTCGGGCGGAATCTCGTCGGCGACGAACACGAGCCGGATGCGCTGCGCCTGGAGGTTCGTCGCCACCTGCTCCCAGAACGTGTCCACATCGGCATCGGGCCCGACAAGCTGTGTGATGCGCTGCTCAGCGTCCATGTCGTCCTTCGCCGAGTTCGCCTCGAACGTCGCGCGGAGTCGCTCGACCGGCCAGTGAACGACGGCGTTCGCGGCGTAGTCGAGCATCTGACCGACGACGCTGCGGCGGATCTCAGCGTTGGTGCTGCGCTTCACCTCGACGAGTGTCGGAACGCCGTCCTGGTCGAGGAACAAGTGGTCGACCGACCACACGCCTGAGGTTCCGCCGATGGATGCCAGGGAGACCTCCCGGCTCACAAGGAGCCACCGGCGCGGCGGACCGCCGTCATGCGCGTCGCCCGTGAGGAGGTTCGGGTAACGCGCAAGCAGCTCCTGAAGGACGGCCTCGCTGTCATAGGCGCTCTCGGTCATCTCGACGAGCTCGCCACCTTCGCGCAACAGGAACACGCCGCCCACACGGCCGAGTCTAACCCGCTCGTGCACCGCCCCCGGGGGGCGCGAGGGTAGACTCGCCCCGCGCGAGGGAGGCGGTCCCGGGTGGAGCAGCATCTCTTCGAGGTGGTCGGCGGCACGGGCGCGGGCGCACGGATCGCCGCGGCCGGGGCCGAGACCGTGATCGGACGCGACCCGTCGTGCGACGTCGTCCTCGACGACCCCCGGGTGTCGCGCCGCCACGCGGTGGTGCGCATCGCCGACGGCGCGGCCGTGATCGCGGACATCGGCTCGACCGGCGGCACCTGGGTGAACGGGACCCGCACCGCCGGCCCCGTGCCCCTCGCGGCAGGCGACGCGGTGCGCCTCGGCGACACCGAGCTTCTCGTCGTGTGGGAGCCGCAGCCGGCCGCCGCGACCGTCGCCGCCCCGGCCGCCTCCCCTCCCCCGCCGGCGCCTGCGGCGGACGCGCCGCCACGGGGCCGGGCGCGGCTCGTCGCGATCCCCGCCGCCCTCCTCGTCGGGGTCACGCTCGTCGTGTACGGGCTCGCCCGGGCCCGCCCCTTCGAGAAGTCGGCGCCCGCCACGCCGGTCGCCCTCGGCGACGCGACCCGCGGGCTGGCGGTCTACCAGGCGACCTGCGCCGGCTGCCACGGCGGCCAGGGCGAGGGCGGGGTGGGGCCCGCCCTGGCGGGGAACCCGATCGCCGTGGACGACGCGGTCGCCACGATCCGTTCGGGCCGCGGCGTGATGCCCGCCGCCCTCGTCACCGGAACGGACGAGGCCGACGTCGCCGCATACCTCGCGACGATCCTCGGGACGGGCACCGCGACGCCACCGCCCGCGACGACCGCACCGCCCCCACCCCCCGCCACGACCGTCACCACCGCCGGGGACGCGGCGCGCGGGCGGCAGGTCTTCCAGGCGACCTGCGCCGGCTGCCACGGCGGCCAGGGGGAGGGCGGCGTCGGCCCCGCCCTCGCCGGCAACCCCGTCTCCGACGAGGTCGTCGCCGCCACGCTGCGCGACGGGCGCGGCGCCATGCCCGCGGGCCTCGTCACCGGCACGGACGAGGCCGACGTCATCGCCTACCTGCAGACCATCCTCGCGCGGTAGCCACCGGGCACCGGCGGCCCGGACCGGCTACCCGAAGCGGCCGGTGATGTAGTCCTGGGTGCGCTGGTCCGCGGGCGCCTGGAACACCCTGATCGTCTCGTCGTACTCGATGAGCACGCCGTACCGGTGTCCCTCGTCCGTGCCCTGCACGCTGAAGAAGGCGGTGCGGTCCGACACGCGCGCCGCCTGCTGCATGTTGTGGGTGACGATCACGATCGTGAACCGCTCCGTCAGCTCCCGCATCAGGTCCTCGATCGCCAGGGTCGCGACGGGGTCGAGCGCGGAGCACGGCTCGTCCATCAGGATCACCTCGGGCTCGATCGCGATCGCCCGGGCGATGCACAGCCGCTGCTGCTGCCCGCCCGACAGGGCGAACGCGTCCCGGTCGAGGCGGTCCTTCACCTCGTCCCACAGCGCCGCCTGGCGCAACACCTGCTCGATCCGCTCGTCGGTGGCCTTCTGGCCGTTCACCTTCAGGCCGAACGCGACGTTCTCGCGGATCGACTTCGGGAACGGGTTCGGCTTCTGGAACACCATCCCGATGCGCCGCCGCACGTCGACGGGGTCGACGTCGGGCGCGTACAGGTCCTCGCCGTGGTACAGGATCCGGCCGTCGACGTGCGCCCCCGGGACCATGTCGTTCATGCGGTTCAGGGAACGCAGCAGCGTCGACTTGCCGCACCCCGACGGCCCGATGATCGCGGTGATCCGGTTGCGCGGCACCGCCATGTCGACGTCCCGCACCGCCACATGGTCCCCGTAGCTGACGGTGACCGCCTCGAGCTGGAAGACGGCGTCGTGCGCCGCCGCCGGCGGCGCCTGCACGGCGGGTGCGGGCACCGTGGCCTGCCCGTTGAGGGACGGCTGGGCGCCGTGCTGCGCCATCGTGGACTCCGGCATCTCCACTCCTTACCAGCGACGGGTGAAACGGTTGCGCAGCCAGATTGCCAGGGCGTTCATCAGGACGAGCATCCCCAGCAGAACGATGATGCCCGCGGCGGCCAGCTCCCGGAACTCGGGACGGGGGTCCCCGGCCCAGAAGAAGATCTGGAGCGGCATCGCGAACAGCGGCGTGTCCCCCGCCTCCAGCGGGTTCAGGCTCGGCAGCTTCGTCCCGAACGCGAGCCCGCCGACGACGATGAGGGGCGCGGACTCGCCGATGGCGCGGGACATCGCGAGGATCGTGCCGGTGAGCATCCCCGGGAAGGCGGCGGGCACGACCTGGCGGGACACCGCCTGCCACCGGGTCGCGCCGAGGGCCATGGCGCCCTGCTCGATCGACACGGGGACCGCCCGGATCGCCTCCCGGGCGGAGATGATGATGATCGGAAGGACGAGTACGGCGAGGGTGAGGGCGCCGGCGAGGAGCGACTTCTCGATCCCCACGAGGGTCACGTACACGGCCAGGCCCAGAAGCCCGTAGATGATCGACGGGACCGCGGCGAGGTTGCTGACGTTCACGTCGACGACCCGCACGACCCGGGGCGACACCCGGCCCCACCCGAGCCGCAGGCGGATCCTGGCGGCCTCGAGCGGCGCGCGCCGCGCGCCCCCGGCGCGCAGGGCGTCGAGGCGCCGGCGCAGCCGCACGGCGCGGCCGTGATCCTGGCCGGCGAGCTTCTCCAGGTACACGGCGGCGGCGAAGCCGACGGGGATCGCGACGGAGAACGTGATGAGCATGAGGACGAGGGAGCCGCGCATCGCCGAGGCGAAGCCGGCGCGCTCCGCGTTCGTCGACGTCTTGCTGGTGAGGAAGTCGAGGTCCAGGGCGGGGAGCCCGGCGATGAGGATCGACACGAGCAGCCAGGCGAGCACGCCGAGCGCGACGAGGACGGCGCCGAGGACCCCGGCGTGGAACGCGATG
>JBFLWO010000057.1:3170-8710 GCA_040757755.1 Actinomycetota bacterium | reverse complement strand
CTGGATCGCGTTGTTCCCGTAGCCGAGGCGGTTCCAGTCCGGCACCTCCGGCTGCGTGCGACCCGCGAGGTCGGTCGCCCGCGCGCGGATCGTGAGCGCACCCGGCCGCTCGACGCGGGCGATCAGCTCCCACCACTGCCACCCGTGCCCACTGCGGTCCCCGACCAGCCGCGCCTCACGCCAGTCGCGGTCCCCCAGACTCACCTCCACGCGGGCGACGGGAGCCGCCCCCGACCAGGCGACGCCCCGGACGGGGACGTCCCCGCGCTCGACCGCCTGCCCCGGCTCCGGCTCGGTGACCAGGGCACGCACCCGCTGCAACGTGACGGGCTCCCTCGTCACGCGCCCGTCACGCTCCCGCTCGAAGAAGTAGGTGCCTGCCTGGTAGTGGCCGTCGAACCGGGCCGCGACCACCGCGATCCCCGTGAGCCACTTGACCGACGCCATGCCGTACCACTCCGGCACCACGAGCCGCACCGGATACCCGTGCTGCACGGGCAGCGGCTCGCCGTTCATCGCGTAGGCGAGGAGCGCCTCCGAGTCGCGGGCGTCGTCGACGGTCAGGCTCCGCTCGTAGTGCACGGGCCCCGCCCGCCCCGGCACGGCGCCGGCGTCGGCGCCCCGGAAAACCACCTCCCGCGCGGCCGCGGTGGCGCCGGCCCGGTCGAGGACCTCGACGAGCGGGACCCCGGTCCACTCCGCCGTGCTCACCGCACCCAGGTCCCACTGCTCGCCCTCCACGCGCGGGTCCAGGCGCGACCGTCCGTTCCCCGCGCACTCGAGCGTCACCACGAGCGCCTGGGTGCGCATCCTCTGGAGGTCGCGAAGGCTCAAGGAGAGTGGGCGCTCGACCAGGCCGGTGACGTCGAGCCGCCACGCGGACGGGTCGAGGACGGGGATGGCGAAGTGGTTGCGCACGTAGAAGTGCGCGTTCGGCATGACCACCCCCCCGATCAGCGCGGGCACCGACGTCTCACAGTTCAACGGATGCGCCCGGTGGACGACGAGGCCCGCCTCGATCGCCCGCTCGCACGCCTCCTCCGGGTCCAGCGCGACGGGGTCGAGCGCCGGCGCCGGCGCGACGCAGCCGCCGCTCGCGACGGCCCGGGTACACGTCGAGGCGGGGTAGACGTCGACGCTGCCGACCGCCGCGAACGGCCTCAGGAACCCGCGGAGGCGGTCCTCGTCCCCGCACTCGACGATCATGTACAGGGTGTGCTCCCCGCGGACGATCGCCTCGCCGCGGATCTCCACGCCCTGACGCCGCACGTTCGGCCGGCTGAGGTGGTTCAGGATCCCGGCGCCGACAAAGGGATCCGTGGCCGGGCACCGGTCGGCCGCATGCTGGTGGCGGACGATGAAGAGAGCCAAGGGACCCCCTCCGGGCCCGCGCGCCTCCGCCGCGAAAGCGGGTGGTTCGGCGCCGCGACCCCCGAGATGCCGATCCTAGCCCGAATCCGTCAGGGGACCGTCGATACGGCGGGCACGGGGCGCGTGGGGGGCGGCGGCCGGGGGTGATACTTTCCCGCGGCCCCATGACCGAGATCCTGCGCACGCCACCGGCCCGCGACGAGGTGCAGAACCGCGTCGCCGTCCTCATGGAGGCGCTCCCCTACATCCGGGAGTTCGCCGGCGCCACCATCGTCATCAAGTACGGCGGCGCCGCCATGACCATGCCGGAGCTCAAGGCGTCGTTCGCCCGCGACATCGCCCTGCTCAAGCTCGTCGGGATGAACCCCATCGTCGTGCACGGCGGCGGCCCCGACATCTCCCGCTACTCCGACCGGCTCGGCCTGGAGGTGCGGTTCGTCCACGGGCTCCGCGTCACCGACGCCCCCACCATGGAGCTCGTCAAGATGGTGCTCGTCGGGAAGATCAACAAGGAGATCGTCGCGCAGCTGCAGGTCGCCGGCGTCGACGCCGTCGGCCTCGCCGGCGACGACGGCGGCCTCATCCGCGCCACCAAGACCGAGATCGAGGACGCCGACCTCGGCTTCGTCGGCCACGTCGAGCGCATCGACGCCCGCGTCCTGGAACGCCTCGACGACTTCGTCCCCGTCGTCGCGTCCGTCGCCGTCGACGACCAGGGCCAGAGCTACAACATCAACGCCGACACCGTCGCCGGTGCCCTCGCCGCCGCCCTCCGGGCCCGCAAGGTCATCTTCCTCACCGACGTCGAAGGCCTCCGCGGCGACGCGAGCGACCCCGCCAGCCTCATCAGCGAATGCGACCTCGCCGAGCTCGCGCGGCTCATCGCCGACGGCGCCGTCTCCTCCGGGATGATCCCGAAGCTGCGCGCTGTCGAGGACGCCCTCACCTCCGGCGTCGAGGCCGCCCACATCATCGACGGGCGCGTCCCGCACTCCGTCCTCATGGAGCTGTTCACCGAAGCCGGCATCGGCACCAAGATCACGGCGTGATCCGGGAGGAGACCGTCCGGCGCGAGTCCGCCGCCCTCATGCCGAACTACCGGCGCCAGCCGGTGGAGCTGGTGCGCGGCGAGGGGGTGTACGTCTACGACCCCGACGGGCGGGCGTACCTCGACTGCGTCTCGGGCATCTCGGTCAACAACCTCGGCCACTGCCACCCGGCGGTCGTCGCGGCCATCCGGGAGCAGGCCGGGCGCCTCATCCACACGTCGAACCTCTACTACACCGAACCGATGATCGCGCTCGCCGAGTGGATCCGGGACCGGTCCTTCGGCGGCAAGGTCTTCTTCTGCAACTCCGGCACCGAGGCGAACGAGGCGGCGCTGAAGCTCGCCCGCAAGCACGGCGGCCCGGACCGGCCCGAGGTCGTGGCACTCGTGGACGGGTTCCACGGGCGGAGCTACGGGTCGCTCTCGATCACCGGCCAGGCGGCCAAGCAGGACGCCTTCCGGCCCCTCCTTCCCGGCGTGCGGTTCGTGGAGCCGAACGACGTGCCCGGGCTCGAGGCGGCGGTGAGCGACCGGACCGCGGCGATCTTCATCGAGATCGTGCAGGGCGAGATCGGCGTCCACCCCCTGGACGAGGGCTTCGTGCGCCTCGCCCGCGAGCTCGCCGACCGCCACGGCGCCCTCCTCGTCGTGGACGAGATCCAGACCGGCATGGGGCGCACCGGCACCCTCTTCGCCTACGAGGCAGCCGGGGTCGTCCCCGACGTCATGAGCCTCGCGAAGAGCCTCGGCGGGGGCGTCCCCATCGGGGCGATCGTGGCCCGGCCCGAGCTCTCCGACGTGTTCCAGCCGGGCGACCACGGCTCCACGTTCGCCGCGGGCCCCCTCATGTGCTCGGCCGCGCTCGCCGCCTGCCACGCGATCGAGGACCCCGCGCTGCTCGAGCACGTCCGGGTCGCCGGGGCGCGCCTGCTCGCCGGCCTGCAGCGGGTCGTCGCCGCCGGCTACGCGAGCGAGGCCCGCGGCCGGGGGCTCATGTGCGCCATCGACCTCGCGGTGCCGCGTGCCGCCGACGGGGTGCGCTGGCTCCTGGAGCGCGGCATCCTCGCGAACAACACGACGCCCCGCACGCTGCGGTTCCTCCCGCCACTGGTCATCTCCGAGGAGGAGGTCGACCGCCTGGTCTCCGCCGTCGCCGACATGGCGCGCGCGGTCTCCGCCGCCGCGTAGCCGGGGCCGGGTCACCGCCCCTTGCGGCGGCCGAGGCCGGGCCGCCGGAGGGCGGACACCGCGGCTGCCAGGTTGGGCACGCCGAGCTTGCGGTACGCGTTCCTGAGATGGGTGTGGACCGTGCGCTCGCTGATGCCGAGGCGCCGGGCAACACCGGCCGCGGTCACGCCCTCGGCTGCTGTGGACAGCACTGCGATCTCGCGCGGCGTCAGCAGGGGGTGCGAGTCCGGCACGCCGGAGACCGGCTCCACCACGACGATTCGCTCGTCGAGCGACTCGAGGGCCGTGAGCTGGAGTCCGCCCACGACGACCGGCACACCTGGTGCGTCCAGCACACCCGCAAGGTGGACCACGTCGTCCGGCTCGAGCCCCGCGCGCTCGAGAAGCGACGCCGCGCGCCCACTGACGTGGAGGACGGCACCGTCGGCGACGTGCAGGACCGCGAGGCCCGCCGCCTCGATCGCGAGCTGAAGGCGCGCGGCCTCGCGACGCAGTCCGGCGTGCGTCCGGCAGCGGTCGTAGCCGCTCAAGAGGTGCGGCTGGAGGACGGTGAGGGCGTGCAGGTCGTCGTCCGTGAAGTCGTCCCGCCCCCGGTTCAACGTGATCGCGATGAGCTGAGGCGGCGGTGACGGGATGCCGACGGCGATCTGGTGCTCCGTCGCGAGCGGCCGGAAGACGTGCTCGTAGAACTCGAGCCGGTGAAGATCGTCAGACGCGATGAGGTCGGACAGGCGCAGCGGACCGGTGGCGCCCTCGTCGCGGAAGAGGACGTACAGCGGGTTCTGCCCGACGTACCGCTCGAATGCCGCGTACAGCCCCGCATCGAGAACGCCCTCGGGGAGCGTGGACGCGACCACGCGGTTCGTTTCGGGGTCGATCTCGTGCCACGCGCCGAGCTCGTTCGGGACGACGGCTGCGAGGACCTCGAGAACCAGGGACGGGTACGCCTCCAGATCTGTCGCCCCCGCGAGGGCGGCTGCGGCGTCGAGCAGCGATGCGATGCGCTGTTGCCCGGTCAACCGGCGCACTCTACGCAGAACTGCGTATTCCGCGATCGCGCCTGTCTGGCGATGCTCCGTCGTGGCCGACGACCACGTGCTGGACGGGCGACGCGCCGACGACGCCGGGACACCCCGCCGAGGACGCTCCCGGTGCGCCCGGCCGGTCGCCATGGATCTGCGGCCGCACCCCTTTCGGACACGTCGAGGAGCACAGATGTCACCGCCCATCCACGCCGGGGCCCGCCGTGCGCTGCCCGGGACACTCCTTACGCTCGCCATGTTGGCGCTCATCCTGGCGTCCCCCGCCGGGGCGGCCCGCCCGCCCATCCCCGGCGGCGGCACGGAGCTCGCCCCGGGCCAGCTCCCGCATGTGTGTACCCAGTCGGATCCTCCGGGGTGGTCGGCGTATGGGCCGACGTTCGGGTACTACTACTCGCCGCGGTCGAAGTCGTGGGTGTCGGCGCCGTTGTGCTACCCCCGCTGGGGGTACCTGGATGCATCCGCGGCGCAGGTCGGGAAGGCCGGAGGCACCGCCACCTTCACGGCCACCCCGAGCTCCAACTCGGCGACGTATGCGCCGCAGACCAACTCGATCCGGTGGGACTTCGCCGGGGCCACCGCGGCCTCCGGCTGCGGCAGCGCGGACCTGAGCTGCACGATCCGGTTGCCGAAGGCGACGACGGAGTGGCAGTGGCTCCTCGTGCACGTGACGATGCCGCGCACGTTCTACATCGACTCGGGGGGCGAGTTCTGCGCCGGCCAGCACATCTGCGCCGGCGGCGCGACGCAGGCCTGGTCGTACGTCGGGGTTCCGCCGAAGTCGGGTGACCAGACGATCTCCGGGCGGGTCGGGGAGCTCGACTGCGATGCGGCGTCCTGTAAGCGTCGTGGCTTGGCGGGCGTCACGGTGACGGCGACCGGCGGGCCGGGTG
>JBFLWO010000057.1:0-3070 GCA_040757755.1 Actinomycetota bacterium | reverse complement strand
TGTACCAGCGCGGATACGCGGGGACGCGCCCGAAGAAGCCGGACCTCGCTCCGCAGATCTCCGCGGTGGCCCGTACGTTCGCCGCCTGGAAGGGCGTTCCCGGCGCGCCGCAGGGGCCGCGCGAGGTCGACGTCGCGCTCATCTCCATCGGCGTGAACGACCTGGGCTTCGGGCCCGTGCTGAGCTTCTGCACGAAGGCGGGAATCATCGGCACCGCGGGGTGCGAGGACATCGGCGCCGTCGCCACCGTCAGCTCCCTCACCGGCAAGGTCACTCTCGCGCGGAAGGACGGGGCCTCGACGACGCTGCGCGACGAGGTCGCCCGCATGCAGGGGCTGCTTCCCGCGAAGTACCCGCCGCTGCGCGCCGCCCTCGCCAAGGGGCCGCAGCCGGACGGCGGGGGACTCGGCCTGACCGACATGAAGCGCGTGTTCTTCACCACCTACCCGGACTTCGCGAGCGGTGACGACGGGCAGCCGTGCGACACCCAGTCGTCCTCGTTCGCATCCGCGACGAACATCCCGAAGTGGCCGCGGTCCACGTGGGCGTGGCTGCAGGAGCAGTCCGGCGTGCTGAACCAGAAGGTCGCTGCGGGCGCCGGCTCGCTCGGCGCGAACGTCGTGATGGTCCCCGGCGAGATCTTCCGTGCCCGTGGCTACTGCGCGAAGGACAGCTACTTCGTCCCGATCTCGACCGCCGTGCTCGCGAACGACCTCGGCGGTCCGTTCCACCCCAACCGGTTCGGTCACCTCGTCTCGGAGAAGTACAACCGGGAGGCGGTGTGCGCGCGGCTGTACGGTAACGCCAACTGCAGCGGCAAGCCGAAGGCGTAGGGGCCGGCCATGGAGGCCCGTGCGGCGCCGGCCGTGGGACGGCGGTGGGACGCCCCCCGTCGAGTCTGCCTTTGACCATTGGGCGCGGTGCCCGCCCCCGACGGACCGATCGACCGCATGTGAAAGGGAGCCTGATGCACCACCCGTCACCGCGCAGCCGCCTTGTCGTCGTTTTGGGGGTGGTGCTCGCGCTCGCGCTTGCCGTTCCGGCCATGGCGGCGAGGCCGCCGATTCCTGCGGGGGGGACGGAGCTTGCCCCCGGTCAGCTCCCGCATGTGTGCACCGAGGCGGATCCTGCGGCGTCGGCGTACGGGCCGACGTTCGGCTACTACTTCTCGCCGCGGTCGAAGTCGTGGGTGTCGGCGCCGTTGTGCTACCCCAGGTGGGGGAATCTGGAGGCGTCCGGGGCGCAGGTCGGGAAGGCTGGTGGGACGGCCACGGTGACGGCGATCCCCACGGACGGGTCGAACTCCGGGACGTATGCGCCGCAGACGAACACCATCACCTGGACGCCGGGTGGCGCGCCTGTGGCGGGCTGCGGCAAGGCGGATCTGTCGTGCACGATCCGGTTGCCGAAGGCGACGACGGAGTGGCAGTGGCTCCTCGTGCACGTGACGATGCCGCGGACGTTCTTCATCGACTCTCCCGGCTCCAACTGTGCGGGGCAGCACATCTGCGCGGGGTTCGCGACGAATGCGTGGTCGTACGTGGGGGTTCCGCCGAAGTCGGGTGACCAGACGATCTCCGGGCGGGTCGGGGAGCTCGACTGCGATGCGGCGTCCTGTAAGCGTCGTGGCTTGGCGGGCGTCACGGTGACGGCGACCGGCGGGCCGGGTGGGGCGCAGTCGGCGACGACCGATTCCTCCGGGGACTACGAGATCGATGTCGACAAGGGCACGTGGCGGGTGCGGCCTGCGCTCGCCGGACGCCGGTTCACGCCGAGTGTGGAGGTCGTGAAGGTCACCGGGAACGTGAAGGGCGTCAACTTCGACACCTGCGCCGAGCCCAAGGAGCAGAAGGACACGTCCGGCGCGGGCAACGGTCCCTGCAAGCCCCTCCGGGTGATCGTGAAGCCGTCTCGCACCACGGTCCCGTCGGGAAAGCGCTTCTTCGGCGACAAGGAAGCGCTGCCGGTCGGCTTCGTCGCCAGCTCGTCCGGCCTGTTGCCGTGGTCGTGCCGGAGCGGCTGCGTCGGGTTCAAGGTGAGCATCGAGGACCCGAAGACGCGTCGCCCGGTGAACGCGCGCGTGTTCGTCACGGCGGAGCTGAGCGGGGCGTCCGTCACGAAGGACGCGCCGAAGGGCGTTCTCTGCCGCTCGGTCGACAGCTACCTCCAGAAGCACTGCGACCAGGCGCTCAGCATCGACCTCTCGCAGAAGCGCGACCTCGGCTTCTACTACTGGGTGCCGGGCGTGATCCAGCCCGCGCGCGTCGAGATCAGGGTGAACGTGCGCGCACCCGGCTACAAGCGCGTCATCAAGCGCGAGACCATCACGATCACGCCGAACGTCGCGTTCCGGAAGACGCTCAGGCTCAACGACTACACGGCTCAGCAGCTCCTCTGGTACGGCTCGCTCAGCAGGGGCGTGGCGATCGGCGATTGGGCGTCGTACTGCAAGCCGATGCTCGACGGCATCTCCCAGGTGACGGTGGGCGCCTCGGCGGGCGAGAAGGCCGCCCTCCTCTGGGCAGCCGGGAAGGCGAAGAAGCTCGCCGACCTCTGCGGGAAGATCCCGATGCCGGACCTCGTCGGACGGCTGGGGCCCGTCGGTCCGTGGAAGCTCTGGACGACGTTCCGCCCGCGCTTCGGCTTCGAACCGAACGGGCTCCTCGGCGGCACGACGATCTCGGACCGCGCGATCCAGGTCATCCTGAGCTACTCGGGGTTCTTCGACGCCTTCACGCAGGGCATGGTCCAGTACCTGTACGACGGCCTCGACCCGTTGGATCCCGACACGAGCACGCCGTCGCCGGGGAGCACGATCCAGCTGACGGTCTGGGAGGTCAGCCATCGCCTGCCGGGCGGCACGGTCAAGGACGCCCTCTACATGAAGATGGCCGGGGTCAAGCGGGGTCGCCAGACGGCGCCCTTCGAGGCCTACGTCGAGGGCGGGTACTGGCCGTTGTGCTGGCTCAACCCGCGCCTGAGCTCGGCCGGGTTCACGCTCCTCTTGAACTCGTGCAAGAGCGCTGTCATCCAGGAGTACATCGACTGACGAGTGCGGTCCACGCGGGCC
>JBFLWO010000056.1:0-8831 GCA_040757755.1 Actinomycetota bacterium | reverse complement strand
CGGGCGAGCGCGGCGGGCCTGACGTTCGGGGCGGGGCTGGCGGTGGCGTTGACGGCGGCCAGCCTGCCGCTGGCGGCGGCGCGCTACGGGTGGGGGCGCAGCTACGGGCTCGTGACGCAGGGGGTGCCGGGCTGGCTCGCCGACGTCGGGAAGGGCGCCGCGATCCAGGTGGTGGTGCTGGGCGGGGTCGGCGCCGCCCTGGCGGTGATGGTGCGGCGCCTGCCGCGGACGTGGTGGGTGGGGCTTTCGGGGCTCACGGTCGCGCTGGCCTACGGCCTGACGATGCTGTCCCCGGTGGTGGTGGAGCCGCTCTTCCAGAAGACGCACCCGCTGGCGGACGCGGCGCTGGAGCGGGAGATCCTGGACACGGCCAGGCGCGTGGGGGTTGAGGCGAAGGACGTGGTGGTGAACGACGCGAGCCGCCGCACCACGACGGCGAACGCGTACGTGTCGGGCCTCGGCGCCAGCCGCCACATCGTCCTTTTCGACACGCTGCTGCGTGACTTCCCCCGCGACCAGGTGGTGGCGGTGGCGGCGCACGAGCTGGCCCACGCGGAGCGCCGCCACGTCCTGAAGGGCGCGACGTGGGGCGCGGCGCTCGCCGTGCCCGCCTGCCTTCTCGTGTTCGCGGCGGTGGGGTGGCGCACCGGGTTCGGCCGGCCCGGCCCCGGCGCGGCGGGCACGGACCTGGTGGTGCGGCGGGTGGCGGTGGCGGCGGCGACCGCGGTGGCGCTGAGCGCGGCGTCGGCGCCCCTGGGGAACTGGGTGAGCCGGGCGATGGAGCGGGAGGCGGACTGGGTCGCGGTGCGGGCGACGGGGGACGTGCCCGCCGCGGTGGGGCTTCAGACCGGCCTCGTGGCGCGGAACCTGGGCGTGCCGGACCCGCCCGCCTGGGTGCGGTGGTGGTTCGGGACGCACCCGGACGCATTGCAGCGCATCGGTCTGGCGCTGCGGGCGGGGAGGGGATGAGCGCGCGGCGGGCGCCGCGTCTTCAGATCGTGGCGGTGGGGCGGGCGCGCCCTCCGCACGAGGCGCCGGCGCGCGAGTACGAGAAGCGCATCGCGGAGCGCGTGCCGTTGCGGGTGGACGAGGTGACGGCGGAGCCGCTGCAGGGTGGGGAGGAGGTGGCGCGGCGGCGGGAGGCGGAGCGCATCCGCGGGCGGCTTCTGCCGCGCGCCCACGTCGTGGCGCTGGACCCGGCGGGGCGGGCGCCGGCGTCGAGCGAGGCGCTGGCGGCGTGGCTGGGGCGACGGCTGGAGGACCCGCGGCCGACGGCGATCGTGGTGGGCGGGGCGGCGGGGCTTCACGCGGAGCTGGTCGGCGCGTGCGACGAGCGGCTGTCCCTCGGGCCGCTCACCCTCCCGCATCAGCTCGCCCGGGTGGTGCTGGCGGAGCAGGTGTACCGCGGGCTGTGCATCCTCGCGGGGCATCCCTACGCGCACTGAGGTCCGCCCGCGGCGGCGAGCGCGCGGGCCGTGTCGGCGTCCGCGGGGGAGAAGGCCTCGATCGCGAGCTCCGCCAGGGTGACGTCGAGCGGGGTTCCGAACACGGTCACGGTGCTGAGGAACGCGAGCGGGGTCTCCCCGCAGCGGAGTTCCAGGCGCAGGGCGATGTCGGCGGCGACCGGCACGTCGGATTCGGCGCCACCGTCCCCCACGCCCGGGAGGGCGGCGAGCTCGTCGTGGAGCCGCTCGAGCTCCCGGTCTCCGGTCATGACGATCTGGCGGCGCAGGCGCCGCAGCAGGTGGCCGCTCCACTCGGCGAAGTTCAGGATGCGCGGTGCCATGCCGCCCGGGTGGAGCGTCACGCGAAGGGCGTTCACCGGCGGCTCGAGGAGCTCTGGCGCGACCCCCTCGGTGAGGAGGTCCACGGCCCGGTTCGCCCGGACGAGGTTCCAGTGGTGGTCGACGACGACGGCCGGGCAGGGCTCGTGGGCGGTGAGGAAGCGTCCGAGCGCCTCTCTGACCGGCCCCCTGGCCACTTCGTCGAGCGGCCGCCCGACGAAGAGGGGCGCCTAGCCGGCGGCGAGGAGCAGCCGGTTTCGCTCCCGCAGCGGGACGTCGAGCCGGTCGGCGAGGTGGAGGACCATCTCGCGGCTGGGGCGCGCGCGGCCCGTCTCGATGAAGCTGAGGTGGCGGGCGGAGACGGCCGAGCCGGAGGCCAGCTCGAGCTGGCTCAGGCTGCGCCGCCTGCGCCACTCGCGCAGC
Source organism: Actinomycetota bacterium (assembly GCA_040757755.1). Taxonomy (GTDB): domain Bacteria; phylum Actinomycetota; class Thermoleophilia; order Miltoncostaeales; family Miltoncostaeaceae; genus JBFLWO01. Next base: position 6,624 of record JBFLWO010000056.1, on the reverse strand, counting down.
AGCTGCCCGGCCGGTGGTGGACCGACGGCCGCCATCGCCGCGAATGTAGCCGCGGTGCGCTCCGCGAGCCATTACGTCACGGGTAGTTGCGGCGCGTCACCGGGCCGGTGAGCCTGGGGTGGCACGAGCCATTCACCCATGAGGAGGTAGGAGGATGAGCGTCGTCCTCATCACCGGGTGCAGCAGCGGCATCGGCCTCGAGACCGCCCTGGCGTTCGCGCGGCGGGGCGACACGGCGTACGCGTCCATGAGGGACCCCGCGAGGGGGACGGGCCTGCGTGAGCGGGCCGACGCGGAGGGGCTCGCGGTCGAGGTGCCGGCCCTCGACGTCACCGACGACTCCTCGGTGGTGTCGGCGGTGCGAGCAGTCGAGCGTCGTCAGGGCGCGATCGACGTGCTGGTCAACAACGCGGGGATCGCCGGCTCGGGCCCGGTCGAGACGATCCCGGCCGAGCGGGCGCGGGCGGTGCTCGAGACGAACCTGTGGGGCCCGGTGCGCACCATCCGCGCCGCGCTGCCGGCGATGCGCGCCCGCGGGGCGGGGGTGATCGTCAACGTGAGCTCGGTCGCCGCCCGGGTGCCGGCCATGCCGTACAACGGCTTCTATGCCGCCGGCAAGTCCGCGCTCGGGGCGCTCAGCGAGAGCCTGGCCTGGGAGCTGGCACCGTTCGGGATCCGCGTCGTCTGCGTCGAGCCCGGCTTCTTCCGCACGGGGATCGCCGCGAAGGCGTGGGCGGAGCCGGCGGCGGGCCCGTACCGCGCCGACCACCGGTGGGTCAACGACTTCTTCGCGAGGAACGGCGAGGCCGGCGGCGGGGACCCGGCCGTCGTCGGCGAGGCGATCGCCCGGGCGGCCCACGACTCGGCGTCTCCGCTGCACGTCCTCGTGGGGGACGACGCCCGGGCGTACGTCGACCTCGCCCGCCGGGCCGGTGACCACGAGGGCTGGGTCACGGTCGCGACGGGGATCGTGGAGTCGGTGGCCGGATCGCGACCGGGGTCGGCGGCCGCGGCGACCCGCGCGGAGGCCTCCTGACGGAGGCGCGCGGGGCGGGGCCGGCGGGGCCGCGTATGATTCCCGCGCGTGACCTCCGCCGGCCCCATCGCCCCCCTCGCCCGCGCCCTGGGCGAGGAGGCCCAGGCCGTCGCCGGTGTCCCGGTCGCGGTGGAGCTCGTCCCGCCGGCGCAGGCGGAGCACGGGGACCTGGCCACGCCGGTGGCGTTGAGCCTGGCGCGCCATGCGAAGAGGGCGCCGCGCGACATCGCGGAGGAGCTCCGCGGCCGCCTCCTCGCCCGCGGCGACGCCCACGTGGTGGAGAGCGCGGAGGTGGCGGGCCCCGGGTTCCTGAACCTCGTCCTGTCGCCCGCCTGGTTCGCGGACGCGGCGGCGGCGATCGCCGCCGACGAGGGGTTCGGCGGCGGCACGGCGGCGGTGCCGGAGCGGGTGCTTCTCGAGTTCGTGTCGGCGAACCCGACGGGGCGGCTGCACGTGGGGCATGCGCGGCAGGCGGCGTACGGGGATTCCCTCGCCCGCATCCTGCGGTTCGCGGGGCACGCGGTGGAGCGCGAGTACTACGTGAACGACTACGGCCGGCAGATGGAGCTTTTCGGCCTGTCGGTGGCGGCCCGCTACGGGCAGCTGTGCGGCCTGGCGACGCAGGTTCCGGAGGACGGCTACCGCGGCGACGACGTCGCGTCGGTGGCGGAGCGGCTGCACGCGGAGCTGGGCGACTCGCTGCGCGACCGGGTGGACCCGCCGACGCCGGAGGCCCTGGAGGTGTTCCGCACCCGCGGGTGCGACCTGATGATGGGGGAGATCCGCGATGACCTGGCGGCGTTCCGCGTCGGGTTCGACCGGTATTTCTCGGAGACGTCGCTGCATGACAGCGGGGCGGTGGTGGCGGGGGTCGCGGCGCTGGAGCGGGCGGGTGACGCGTACCGGGAGGACGACGCCCTCTGGTTCCGGGCGACGAGGTACGGGGACGAGAAGGACCGCGTGCTGGTGCGCTCCGACGGGCTCACGACGTACCTCGCGAGCGACGTCGCCTACCACCTGGATAAGGCGGGCCGCGGGGACCACCGGCTGATCGACGTGCTCGGCGCCGACCACCACGGGTACGTGGCGCGCCTGAAGGCGGTGCTCGCCGCCGGCGGCTACGACCCGGAGCGGCTGGAGGTGGCGATCCTGCAGCTCGTGAGCCTGGTGGAGCGCGGCGAGGCGAAGCGGATGAGCAAGCGCGCCGGGACCGCCGTGACGCTGCGTGACCTGGTGGGGGACATCGGTGTCGACGCGGCCCGGTTCTTCCTGGTGGAGCGCAGTCACGAGACCGCGTTCGACCTGGACCTGGACCTGGCGCGGGAGCAGAGCCAGGAGAACCCCGTCTACTACGTGCAGTACGCGCACGCCCGGATCGCCGGGATCCTCGCCCAGGTCGGTGACGAGCCCGTCGACCGGCCCGGCCCCCCCGCCGCCCTCGACCCGTCGGAGCGCGCCGTGGTGCTGCGCCTGTGCGGCTGGCCGGACGCCGTCCGCGACGCCGCGGACCGCCGCGCCCCGCACCGCGTCGTCGCGTACCTGAAGGACCTCTCCGCCGACTTCCACACCTTCTACCACCGCTGCCGCGTCGCCGGGGAGGAGCCCGCCGTGCAGGCGTTCCGCCTGGACGTGTGCCGCGCCGTCGCCGCCGTCGTCCGCCGGGGCCTCGGCCTCCTCGGCGTCGACGCCCCCGACCGCATGTAGCCCGCCGGCCCCGCTTGGCCGGCCGCGCGCGCGGCTGCTAGCGTTCCCCTCCCGCGCGGACGTAGCTCAGTTGGTAGAGCGTCGGCTTCCCAAGCCGAAGGTCGCGGGTTCGAGACCCGTCGTCCGCTTCGCCAAAAGCCCCGCATTGCGGGGCTTTCTGCGTGTTGAGGTCCTTCACCTGACCGGGACGAGCTGCGCAGCGGTGCGTAGCAGGACCTTGGGGGAACGTCCCGGACCTTGGGGGAGACCTTGGGGGGACGGGCGGCTGTTCCCTCCCAGCGGCCGTCGAGCCAGTTCGGCGTCGGTTGGCCGACCGGGGTCACTATCTTGCTATCTCCCCTCAACCAGCGAGGCCCATTTCCGGAAGGGCAACTGGCATCACCCAGAAGCCCCGGGGCTGTCGCGCCCACCGGTCGCTAGGGCGTAGGCCTGCCTCAGGACCGGCTCGGGGCCGAGGTGGCGCTCGCCCGTCACCGTGAGTGCCCCGAGCGCCTCAAGCACCGCCAAGGGGATATCAGGCTCGGCGTGCTCGTCGGCGAGAAGCGCGAGCAGCCCGTCCTCCGGTTCGGGCCCATCGAGCGTCGCGAGGAGCGCTCGCCACGCCCGACCCAGCGTGGCATCCGGCTCGGTCCCGAAGACCGCAGCGACGAGCTCGCCGGCGCCCTCGGGGCGACTGAGGTGGTCACGAAGTGCGGCCAGGGCGTCGGCCGGCGTCCGGCCGCGGGCGAGGGCTGACGCCACGCGGTCTACCAGGATCGGCCAGCCGCCGGTCGCCTGGAGGAGGACGGCGCGATCCTCGGCGCTCTGGAACGCCGTCTCCTGGTCGCGCGCCCAGCCGGCCGTGCCCTCCGCGTCAAAGCGGCGAAGCGCCGTGACGGCAAGCTGCGGGTTGTCAAGGGCGGACGCGATCCACTCGATCGGGCCGCCGACGAGCACGACCGAGCGCGTCACGCCGCGTGGCGGCTCGGTGGTGAGCGCGCGCTCAAGCGCGTCAGCGCAGGAGTCTGGCGCCGTCTCTGTCAGAGGCGCCACGAGCACGCGGTGTTGGCCTGGGATCCCCGAGCCCAACTCGCGGGCGTACTCGCGCGGGCTCGCCGCCACCTTGACGCTGAGCGTCGGGCCGAGCGACTGTGCCGCGGTCGCGAGAGCCTGCGGGACCGCCTCGATCCCGGTCGCTTTGCAGCCGACGACCAGGTGCAGCCGGCTTCGGTGCTGGGCGACGAGGTCGGCGAGCTGGCCCTCCGTGAGTGGCGATCGCCGGCCGGTCGCCGCTTCGAGCAGGCGCCGCGACTCCGAGGTCGGGAAGCGCGGAGGGACGTCGCCGCCGGCGAACGTAAGGAGGCGTTGCTCGATGTGCTGGCGGTCGCCGAGCATCCAGCGAACGCTCGGGTTCCTCAGGCGATATCCGCCGCCGTCGGCGACCGCGAAGACTCCGAGGTCGACCATCTCCTCGACGAGCGCGCGGAACTGGTCGGCTGCGAGGGCGAGGAAGCCCTCCTTCCACCAGTAGTCGCACTGGGCACGGAGTTGCTGCAGCGTAATCGCCGGCCACCGGCCGGGCTGATCCTCGGCCCAGTAGGCGAAGGCGTTCGCGATCAGGTTGTAGCGGCGGTCGAGGTCGAGAGTCAGGTTGAAGCGCTCCGAGATGAGGTCGCGGAGCGTGCGCTGCGCGAGAACCTGGTCGAGGTCCTCGCCGGCGATCGCAAACCGCGGCTCGTCGGCGCCGACCGTGCGGCGGAGCATGTGGTCGACGAGCGCCTGGCCGACAAGCTGGAGGTTCACCGGGGTGTAGTTGCAGAAGGAGAGGATCCGGGCGACCTGGTCGCGCTCGATCGAGTACCCGAGGGCCCTGAGCGGCGTTGCGATGAGCTCGAAGGCCTGCGGTGGGGAGAGAGGGCCGATCGGCTCCGGGCGGCCGAGGTGGGCGAGCGGCTGGTTGGTGATGGCCGAAAAGCGCGTCACGTGGTGGAGGCCCGCGAAGACGACCTTGAACCTGCTCCCGGTCTGGTCCATCAGGGCGCGCAGGCCGTTGGTGTGCTGGAACTTGACCTCAGCGTCCTGGTCGAGGAAGTCGTCGGCCTCGTCGAGGAGGAGAAGGAGACGCCGTTCGGGAGCGCCCTGAAGCCACTGATGGATGGCGCGGGTCACCCGCTGGGCGTCCGCGCGGGCCTGGCCCTCGCGCGTGATGCCGGCGCGAACCAGGCTGCTCCAGATGACACCCCAGATGAGCTCGGGCTGCCGGAGCTGAGCGATGGTCGCCGCCTGCAGGTCGACGTAGAGTGCGCGCTGGCCTTCCGCGCGCTCGAACTCGCGCGCGGCGGCCCGAAGGAGCGCGGTCTTCCCGAGTTGGCGGCCCCCGTAGATGAGGGAGGTGCCGGCGGGCGCCGTTATCGCGCGGCGCTCCTCGGAGCGCCCGTAGAACATCTCGACCGGTACGTCGCCAGCGCGGAAGAGGTGGAAAGGGTTGACGCCGGCGAACGGGAGGGTGATTGCCATGAACGTCTCGAAGAGCCCGGTGTTGGCGTGCGCCAGGTAGAGGAAGGCGGCGTCGTCCAGGACGACGATCGGCCGGCCCTTGCGCCGTACGGCCCGCGCCAGGTCCCGGCGCTGGTCGGGGGAGAGGACGCCGAAGTAGAGGACGACGATCGCTCGCTGGGTTGCATCCTCGCTCGCCCACTCGACGACCCGCTCCGGGGGCGGTTGCCCATGGATCAGAAGGACCGGCAGCGTGGCGCCGAGCGAGGAGCCGAAGTCCGGGACGAGCGCCTTGCCGGTCCGGTTGATGCCCGTGAGGTCGATCCAGCTGCGCTCCGGGGCGCGTGCGCCGCGCGGGCGCGGGGCGCTGGCCTCGATGCCGGCGATGCGGAGCGCCCGAACAAGATCGTTCAGCCGTTGGTTTGAGGTGTCCCGGGCGAATGCGACCCACGCCCGGACCGCATCGGCGGCTCGGCGACGCTGGGCCGGGGTGAGGGGGGCGAAGCTCAGCCCCGCCACCCGGCCGCCGCGCTCGACCTCCCCGCCCGCTTCGGTAGGGAGGCGCCGCGCGAGCGCCGCGGGGACGGCCGGGAAGAATGCCTTGAGATCGTCGCGGGGCTCGGGCGCGGTGTCGAGGGTCTCGCCGGCGCGCGCCATTTGGAGCTGGTCCTCGGCCGATGCCAGGTCGCCGACCTGCACGAGGCGCTCGATGAGCGGTGCGGCGGCCTCGACGTCGGCCGAGGTCGCACGGGCCTCGGCGAAGGTGAGGCCGAACTCGAGTCGGCGGCGCTCGTAGGTTACGTCGAGCTCAGTGCGAATCTCCTCGAGCTCCTCGCGCACGTGGCGGAGGTCGAGCCGATCGGGATCGGCGGCGTCCTCGAGGCGACCGCGAAGCTCGCGCCAGGCGGCCTCGTTGACGCGACCGGTGAGGCGTGCCAGGTCGAGGCTCCGGTCGGTCTGTGCGTACTCGCGGCCGGCCGCCTCGCGTTCGCCCCGAAGGGCCTGGTCGCGCGCCACGATGAGCGGTTCGGCGGCCTTGTCGTCCCGACGGCCGAGGATGTTGAGGAGGATGCCCGCGCCCGCGTAGTCGCCGGCCTCGGTCCGGTCGACGATCGCGTCGACCGGACCGCGCGCCTCGAGAAGGCGAGCGCAGGGCGTGGCAGCCGGGGGCTCGAGGTCGGCGTCGACGACGAGGCCCGGTACCCGGAGGAGGTCCGCGCCGAGGATCAGCCGCGGCTCGAGGTCGGGCGGCTCGGGGAGCGGGTGGCCGTCGAGGAGATCGAGCGTCGCCCCGAGGCTCCGTTGTGCGGCGGCCGCCGCCGCGGCGAGAAGGGGCTCTGTCTCCGGCGCGACGAGCGGTGCGAAGTCGGCGTCGAGCGCAGGGCGGAGTTCCCGGACGCGCGCGCGAA
>JBFLWO010000055.1:0-8863 GCA_040757755.1 Actinomycetota bacterium | reverse complement strand
CGCGCCCACCGCCGCCCCGTCCGCCGGGACGAGCCCCTCCGGGGAGCGGGCCAGGATGTGCTGGTCCAGGAAGCGCGTCATCACCACGCCCACCCGATGCGCGCCGAGACGCGGCTCCGGCCGCTCCCCCGCCGCCATCCGCACGATGAGGCCCGGGTAGTCGCCCCCCGCCGCCAGCGGCAGCGGGAACCCTCCCCCGAACCGCGTGTTGATGTCCGTGATGCCGAGCACCTCGCCGTCCCGCCGGAAGCACTGGATCGTGGACGGGCCGCGCAGCCCCAGCGCCTCCACCGTGCGGGCCGCCAGGTCCACGAGCTGCGGGTCGTCCAGGGTCTCCCCCTTGATCTGCTCGCCGCCCTTCGCCTGCAGCATCGCCCGCGGGATCGCCCCGAGCGCCCGGCCCTCCAGGTCCCCCAGGCAGTCCGTGCTGAACTCGATGCCGTCGAGGAGCTGCTGGATCACGCTCTCCACCGGCGTGTACCGCAGGAAGAACGCGAGCTCCTCCGGGTTCCCGGCCCGGTGGATGTTGCGGGCGGCGAAGCCGATGCGGGGCTTCACCAGCACCGGGTACGGCAGGTCCGCGTGGTCCACCGCGTCCGGAATCCACGTCGGGGGGGACGGCAGGCCCGCCGCCGTCAGCATCTCGTGGCACAGCCACTTGTCCTGGCATCCCGCGGCGACCTCGGGGGACGGCAGGAACACCTCCGCCCCCGCCCCACGCACCAGGGGGGCGGCGGCCGCCAGGATCACCGGGTCGAGGTCCGTGAGCGGCAGCACCGCCCGCACCCCCTCCTCCCGGCACACGTCCGCGACGGCGGCGCCGTACCCCGGGTCGTCGACGCGCGGCAGCTCCACCACCCCGTCCGCCGTGAACAGGGACGGCGACAGGGGATCGAGGTCGCTCACCAGGACCCGCCCCGTGTGCGGCCCGTCGGCGAGGACCTCCTGGAACGCGCGGACGATGTCGACCCGCTGACCCGCGCACGTCAGGAGAACGCTCACCTCAGCCATCCGCCGCCTTTCTCTCCGGCAGGTCGAACCCGCCCGTCGTGCCCTTGTAGGTGCCGTCGCGCGCGAGGAGCACGCGCGCCGTGCGCAGCATGATCCACAGGTCGAGCGTCAGGCTCCACCGCTCCACGTACTCGAGGTCCCGCTCGATGCGCTGCGACCACGGCAGCGCCGCCCGCCCCGTGACCTGCGCCAGGCCGGTCAGGCCCGGCCGGGCCCGCAGGCGCCCGCGCTGGCGCCGGTCGTAGCGCTCCACCTGCTGCGCCACCGTCGGGCGCGGGCCGACGAGGCTCATGTCCCCCAGCACCACGTTCCACAGCTGCGGCAGCTCGTCCAGCGACAGCCGCCGCAGGATCCGCCCGGCGCGGGTGATGCGCGGGTCGTCCTCCGTCACCGCCAGCCCCGCGCCGATCGACTCGGCGTTCACCACCATGCTGCGGAACTTGTAGAGCGTGAACGGCCGCCCCGCGAACCCCACCCGCCTCTGGCGGAAGAGCGCGGGGCCCGGGGAGTCGCGCCGCACCCACACGGCGATCGCCACCATCACGGGGGTGAGGAGGATCGCGGCGGGGAGGGCGACCGCCAGGTCGACGAGGCGCTTCGCCCGGCCGCCGACGGGGACCGCGTCAGACAACGCTCTCCACCACCCTCACGAACCGCTGCGCCAGCTCCGCCCGGTCGTAGTGGGCGCGCACGTACGACGCCCCGGCCTGGCCCATGCGGGCCGCGGCCGCCCGGTCGTCGGCGAGGCGCGCCACCGCGGTCGCGAGCGCCGCCCCGTCCTCCGGCGGCACCGTGACGCCGCACCCCGCGGTGTCCAGCAGGCGCGACACCTCGCCGGGGCGCACCGCCGCGACGATCGCGCGGCCCGCCCCCATGTAGTCGAACGTTTTGTTCGGGAGGGCCCCCGCGAAGAGCTCCCTGTCCTGGTACGGCAGCAGGCACGCATCGGCGCGGGCAAGCCACGCCGGCACGTCGCGCTTCGGCACGGGGTCGACGAACGCGACGTTGCCGAGGTCGCGGCGCGCCGCCTCGTCGACGAGCGCCGGCTTCTGGTCCCCGCCGCCGACGAGCACGAACCGCACGTCCGGGCGGTCCCGCAGGCGGTCCGCCGCGTCGAGCACGGTGCCGAGGGACGAGTAGGTGCCGTGCGCGCCGACGTACATCGCGACGAACGCGCCGTCCGGCACCGGCACGGGCGCCGGCCCGTCCGGCGCGCCGCCCGGCTCGATGCCGTTCGTCACGAGCGCGACCTTCGCCGGGCTGACGCCCTGCGCGACGACCCCGTCCCGGATCCCCTCCGTGAGCACCACGATCGCCGACGCCGACCGGTAGCAGAAGTGCTCCATCCGCCGTGCCGCCGCGATGATCCGCCGGTCCGTGACGAGCCCCATCGCCACCGCCGAGTCCGGCCACAGGTCCCGCACCTCCAGCACGAAGCGGGCGCGCCGCGCGCGGGCCAGGGCGGCGGCCGCGGCGGCGGCGGGAAGCGGCGGCGACGATGCGACGACCACGTCGAACCGTCCGGCCCGCGCCGACGCGAGGGACCCCCACAGGGCGAAGCTCGTGTAGCTCGCCAGGCGCGACCGCAGGTCCCGGCCGTACCCGGGGGTGGAGTAGGTGCGCCACACGGTGAGGCCGTCCTCCTCCTCCCGCACCACGCGCTTCCCCCGGTAGCGCTCCGGGACGGTGCGCTCCTTGTGCTGCACGTAGCTCGTCACGACGGTGACGTCGTGGCCGGCGCGCCGCAGGGCCTGGCAGTGCTGGTAGTGGCGCTGCCCGCCGGGCTGGTCCGCCCCGACGAAGTACTGGGAGACGTAGAGGACCCGGGCCATCAGCGTCCCGCCAGGAGGTCGTCGTAGAGGGCGACGAGGCGCTGCGCCTCCCCCTCGAACGTCATGCCGTCGAGGAACGCGCGGCGGCCCGCGGCACCCATGCGGGTCGCGTCCCCCTCGTGCGACAAGAGGCGCGTCAGGGCGGCGGCGTGCGCCTCGGGGTCGCCGGCGGGCACGACCAGGCCGCAGCCCGTGCCGCGCACCAGGGCCGCCATGCGGGGAAGGTCGCTCGCCACCACCGGGCGGCCCGCGGCCATCGCCTCCACGAGCTTCGTCGGCACCGCGCGATCGTAGTTGCCGTGCCGCTGCAAGGGCACCCACGCCACCGCCGCCCGGGACAGGAGGCCCGGCACCGCGGAGTGGTCCACGACCCCCAGGTGCTCCACCCCCTCCGGCAGCTCCCCGGGGTCGCCCGGCCCGGCGAGCCACAGGCGGGCGCCGGGCACGGCGGCCCGCACGAGCGGGAACGCCTCCAGCATGAGGGTGAGGCCGCGGCGCGGGGCGAGACCCCCGACGTACAGGGCGATCGGCCCCTCCGGGGCCCCCGGGTCCGGGAACGTGGCGGCCCGCGGGTAGTTCGCGACGCTCACCGCGCGGGCCCCCGCGTCGGCGAACCGGGCGGCGAGGTCCTCGTTCACGGCGACGGCGGCGGCGAGGCGGCGGGCGGCGGCGCGCTCCGCCCATTCGGCGACCTCGGCGACGGGGCGGCGCAGCGCCGCGGGGATCCACCCCTTCGTGCGCGCCGTCTGCCCCAGGTACTCGTGCACGTCGTACACCACGGGCCGCCCCGTCGCGCGGGACAGCCACAGGGCCCCCGGCAGGAGCTCCGGGTCGTGCACGTGGTACACGTCGGCGTCGCGCCGGCGCGCCTCCCGCATGATCCGCATGCCGAGCGCGACCCGCCGGCCGCGGCCGCCGCGGCGCTCCGGCCCCAGCACCGACGCCTGCGCGCCCGCCTCCGACAGGGCCGTGACCTCCTTGTGGAAGATCCGCACGTCGCGGGGCGAGTGCACGCTGGTGAGGTGCAGCACGCGCCGGCCGTCCAGGCGGGCCGCCGCCGCCGGGGGCTCCGGCGCGCCGGCGGGACCCATCCGGGCGCCCCGCGCCGCGAGGTCGTCGAGGAGGCTCCCCCACAGCCGCCCGTAGCCGGGGGCCCGGTCGTCCGCGAGGTACGTGTTGTGCCACAGGAGGCCCACCCGCCCGCCGCAGGCGCGGACCCGGTCGAGCACCCGCAGGGCCCGCGCGCGGGCGCCGTCGGCGTCGAGGCCGAGGTGGGAGTGCAGCGTCGTGTCCATCACCGCGAGGGGAAGCAGCGTGAGGCGCGCGGGGCGCTCCTCCCCCACGATGTACGGGTGGAACGGCCGGGCGCACCCCGCTGCGAACCCGGGGGCCTCGCTGAAGCCGAGGCTCGCGTCGTACACGGCCCCCGCGTCCTCCAGCCACCGCACCGTCTCGTGGTAGCGGAACCGCAGGTAGTGGAAGCGGACGCCGTCGACGCGGCCCGCCTCCCGCCGCAGCGACGCGAGCTCGGCGGCGAGCGCCGCCCCGCTCTCCGACGAGGCGAACGCGGCGTGCAACCCCACCTCGGACCGGGCGGCCCGCACCGCCGCCGCCATCCGCGGCCGCTCACGCTCGTACACGCGCCGCGGCGTGCCGTCGAGGGGATGCGCGTTTCGCCCGATGAGGAAGACCGTGGCGGCGAGGCCGCGGATCGCGGTGGTCTCCAGCACGTCGGTGAGGTTGTCCCACGGGTCGTGGCCCACCAGGTCGAGCGCGGCCCGCGGGCCGCGGCGGCGCACCATCCCGGCGACGCCCTTCGCGGTGCGGCGGCGGACCCGGTCGATGTCGTGCGTCAGGGCGACGTACCAGTCGCGCGGCGCGGCGACGCCGAGGAGGTCGCGCAGCCGCGCGAGGTAGCCCTCCACCGGCGGGTCCTCCAGGTCGAGCCCGGCGATGCGGCCGAAGGCGCTCTCCGCCAGCGGCAGCCGGTCGAACCGGTCGCGCGCCGCGACGCGCAGCTCGTCCCACCGCGCCAGCAGGTAGAAGGCGCTCGCGACGAGGTCCCCCGGCACGGCCTCCCCGGGCCGCGAGGGGGGGAACAGCAGGGTGAGGCCCGCGGCGCGGTGCACCGCCGTGGACGGGAACGCGCCGGTCCCCTCGAAGAACGCCTGCGCGTCGTGCTGCATGGGGATCCACACGCGGGCCTCCCCGGGGTCCGGGGCGTAGCGGATGTCCGCGGCGCCGCCGTCCACCCACACGGGCTCCGCCCCGAGCCACTCGGCGACGGTGCCGAGCACCCATCGGGCGCGCGGCACGAACGCGTCGCGCGCGCCGGCGACGAGGATGCGGAGCTCAGCCACGCCGCGCCAGCCGCGTGATCTGGGCGAGCCCGGGGCGCAGGTCCCGCGGGTCGAGGACGCCGTCGACGAACGGCGGGCGCAGCGACCGCAGCGCGTCCCGCGCCCCCCACTGGCCGCTTCGCACCTCCCGGGCGCTGGCCACCACGTGCTTCGCGAGGAGCGTCCAGCGCACCCCGCCGCGATGCCCCGCCGGCCAGGTGCGCGGCGCCCCCATCGCGTCGAGGTGGCAGGCCTCCGGGATGTTCACGCCGACCCTTGCCGACAGGCTGATCCACAGCCACGACCGGGGGTTCACCTCGATGAGGTGGTCGCGCCCGTCGCGCGGGTCGCGCTTCACCTCCACCTGGGAGATGCCGTGGAAGCCGAGGGCGTCGAGGAGGGCGTGGCCGCGCTCCGCCAGCCCGGGGTCCCAGCGGGCCTCCGCCGCGCGGGCCGTGCCGAACCGCGGCGGCCACTGGCGCAGCTTCCTCCCCGTGAAGCTGGCGAGGGGGCGCCCCTGCGGGTCGCGGTAGCTCCCCAACGTCCACAGGGCGTCGTCCCCGCCGGGGATCACCTCGGAGATCTGCGGCCCGTAGGGGGCGGCGAGCTCCCACTGGCGCATCAGCTCGTCGGCGTCGGCGGCCTCGAGCACCTGGGCGCGGAAGCGGCGGCGGAACTCGGGGGCGTAACCGGGCTTCAGGACGACGGGGAAGCGCAGCTCCCGGGCGGCGGCGCGCACGTCGGCCTCGTCGCGCGGCTCGACGGTGGCCGGCACGGGGAAGCCGATCTCCCGCGCTACCCGGTGCTGGTGGCGCTTGTCGAGGATCGCCTCCAGGGTCCCCCACGGGCTCCACGGGCGGTGGAACCATGCGGCGAGCCGCTGCTCCGCAGGCCCGATCGCGGCGAGCGCCTCGTCGTGCGTCGCGTACAGGACCCCCGTGCCGGGCAGGGCGCGCCCCAGCTCCTCGAGGTCGTCGAGGAACCCCGCCGGGTCGGTGAGGGGGTCCCGCGTGATGCGGGGGGTGGCGTGGCGGGACAGGAGCCCGAGGGCGCGCGGGTCGTGGTCGCACGCGATCACCGGGATGCCGGCGGCGGCGAGGCACCGCACGATGCCGAGGGCGTTCGGCCCGGAGGCCTGCAGGACGACGGCGGGGGTCACGCCACCAGGGAGGAGTAGATGCGCTGCATGTCGCGGGCGTTCGCGTCCCAGGTGTAGCGCTCCCGGGCGATCAGGTCGGCGGCGAACGACATGCGCGCGGCGAGGGCGGGGTCGTCGAGGACCCGGGCGAGGGCGGCGGCGAGCGCGTCGGGGTCGGTGGGGGGCACGAGGAAGCCGGTCTCTCCGTCCCGGACGATCTCGGGCGTGCCGTCGACGGCGGTCGCGACGACCGGGCGGCCGCACGCCATCGCCTCGCACACCACCGTGGGGAGGCCCTCCGACAGGCTCGGCAGCACGAACACGTCGCCGGCGGAGATCACGAGCGGCACCCGGTCGTGCGGCACCTTCCCCAGGAACCGCACGCGGTGGGCGACGCCGAGCCCACGGGCCCGGGCCTCCATCGCGTCGCGCATCTCCCCGATCCCGGCGGCGACGAGGAGGGGGAGGGGGGCGTCGCGCCGGGCGAGGATCCCCATCGCCTCGATCAGCGTGTCGACGCCCTTCCGCGGCACGAGCTTCCCGACGTAGCTGATGATCCGCTCCCCCTGCGGCAGGTCGAGGAGCGCCCGCGCCTCCTCCATGGCCCGCGGGAAGAACAGGGCGGTGTCCGCGCCGTTCGGGACGACGTCGACGGGTCGCGGCGGGGTGGCGAGCCCCTCGGCGGCGTCCGCCATCTTGCGGCTCACCGCGACGATCTGGTCGATGGTGGCGACGGCGTCGGCGACGACGCGGCGGATCGCGGGGCTGCGCGACGGCAGGTCCAGCACGTCGGCGCGGTGGGCGGTGGCGACGACCGGCACGCCCAGCGCGTGGCCGGCGCGGGCCGCCGCCCAGCCGTCGGGCGACACCATGTGGGCGTGGACGACGTCGAACGGCCACGCCCGGTACACCTGGCGCATGGGCCGCCGGATCGCGGCGAGCATCGCCCGCGCGTCGAGGCGCCCCAGGGGGCTTCCCTGCAGGGCGAGCCGCTTCGGGTACAGGACCGGGATGCCCTCGACGTGGTCGACGCGCGGCACCCGCCGGTACGCGGCGTACCGGGGCACGAGCGGCGGCGCCCACAGCTTCGTGGACATGACGCGCACGTCATGGCCGAGGGCCCGCAGGGCCTTCACCTGCTCGTGCACGAAGATCCCGGCCGTGGGGTTCACGGGGTTCGGGTACATGTGGCTGAGCATCAGGACCTTCACCGGATCCCCTCCCGTCGCGCGAGCGTGAGCGTGCCGATCCCGACGCCGAACGCGATCCACATCGGGGCGAAATGGATCGCGGTGGACGGCCCCAGGCTCCCCGCGACGTACCCCATCAGGGCGAGGGCGCCGGCGAGGCCGAGGTAGCGCAGCAGGGGGTCGGCGGCGCGGCGCGCCACGCGCAGCTGGCCACGCACGAGCGTCGCGAACAGGGCGACGTAGAGGGCGAAGCCGACGAAGCCCCCGTTCACGAGCACCTCCAGCCACCAGTTGTGCAGGTTGGCGACGCCGGGGAAGTTCGCGAGGGCCCGCACCTTCACCTCCGCGTTGCCGGCGCCGACGCCGAGCCCGCCCGTCTGGGAGACGAGGCGGAGGCCGTCGACGGCGAGGGAGCTTCTCACGCCGCCGGACCCCGTCGCCGTCTCGGCCTGGGCGGTGAGGATCCCGAAGTCGAACTTGGTGACGGCGCGCTCCGGCAGCTTCACGACGCCCCCGCCCTGCACGGACGGGATGACGAGGGCGGCGGCGAGGGCCCCCACGACGGCGGCGGCGACGAGGCGGCTGCGGTGGCGGCGGTCGGTGGCGAGCACCACGACGAGGCCGATGACGACGATGCCGGCGGCGATGAGGTTCGACTTGCTGCCGCTGTACAGCAGGCCGACGAGGGCGGCGAGGGCCCCGGCGGCGCCGAGGGCGCGCAGCCGCACGTCGCGGAACACGACGGGCAGGACGAGGGCGTACGGCAGGGTGAGGGTCAGGTAGGTGGCGAAGTTGTTCTGGTTCCCGAACAGGGACGTCGCGCCGAAGGCCGTGTCGCGGGACCGGCCGAGCAGGGCGGAGGTGGGGAGGCGGACGCCGGCGACGAGCTCGGCGAGGGCGATGAGGGTGGCGACCGCGAAGGTGGCGGCGAGGGCCCACAGGATCCGCAGCATCCACCGCCGGTCCCGGGCGATCGTGCCGATGGCGACGGCGAGCCCGCCCATCATCGCGAGGAACAGGGTCCAGCGGGCGGCGGCGACGTCGTCCTCCGCCCACGCCAGCGACAGGGCGGACCACGCGACCCACGTCGCGATGATGCCGGCGGGCAGGGCGGCCCCCGCGGGGAGCACGATGCCGCGGCCCATCAGCATGTAGCCGACGGCGCCGAGGCCGAGGGCGACGATCAGGACGCGGAACGCGAAAAGCCACGGGGCGGCGGGGGCGGCGAGGTTCGGCCCGGCGATCGCGGCGACGGCGGTGAGGATCACGGCGACGCGGGCGACCCGCGTCATCGGCACCCGGTGGACGAGGGCGACGGCGAGGCACAGGACGGCGAGGCCCACGCCCGCGACA
>JBFLWO010000054.1:0-8934 GCA_040757755.1 Actinomycetota bacterium | reverse complement strand
GCGCCCGCGCGCGGCGTGGTGCTGGCCCTCACCGGCCGGGGCGACGCCGGGGCGTACGTGGAGGTGCGGCGCGGCTCGATCACCGGCCCCGCCGTGTGGATCGGGACGCTGCAGCCCGGCGCGTCCCGCCGCTTCCGCGACGCCACCGCCCTGTACGTGCGGGTCGGGTGGACGCCGTCCGTCGCCGCGACCGTGAACGGCCACGCCGTCGCCCTGGAGGGCGGCACCGCGAACTTCCGCGTCACCCGCGCCGGAGCGACCCGCATCTCCTGACGCGAGCGCCGCGCCCCGACGCCGCCCGGAATCGCGGGGCGGGCCCCCGGGTCGCTATCGCACCGACCACTCCTCGACGAGGCCGCCGAGGTCACGGTCGAGGAACCCGAGGCCGGCGTTCAGCACCACCCGGTTCGCGCCGGTGTCCCACGGGCGTTTCGCCGCCATCGGCCGGCACAGGTACAGCTCGTCGGCCGCCCGGGTGATGGCGACGTAGTAGAGGCGCTCCTCCTCCGCCAGGTTCCCCTCGCTGACCGCCCACGACGACGGGAACGACCCGGCCTCCACGCCGAGCACGAACACGACGGGCCACTCGAGGCCCTTGGCGGCGTGCACCGTGGACAGGGCGACGCGCTTCGCGGGACCCGACACGTCCTCGTCGAACTCGACGCGCTCCGCCAGGGCGAGGTCGGACAGGAAGCCGCCGAGCGCGGGGGCCCGGGCGGCGAGCTCGGCGAGGCGCGCGAGGTCCGCCTCCCGGTCCCGCCAGTTCGGGTAGGTGCGCTGCAGGTGGTCGCGGTACCAGTCGGAGCGGGCGACCTCCAGCACGATCGCCTCCGGCCGCTCGAGCGCCGCGACGCGCGCCGCGACGGATGCGAACACCGCCATCGACGGCGCGGCCGCCCCCGTCACCGCCACGTCCGCCACGGCGCGCAGCGGGTCCGGGGCTCCCGCCACCGCCGCCCACACACGGGCAGCGGCCCGCTCCCCGACGCGGTCGAACAGGCCGAGGGCCCGCCGCCACGCGAGCTCGTCGGCGGGGTTGTGCCGCATCCGGCAGAACGCGAGGACGTCCTTCACGTGGGCGCTCTCCACGAACCGCGCCCCCGAGTACAGCTCGAACTCGACGCCGGCGGCGGTGAGGGCGAGCTGCAGGTCGACGGAGTGGTGGTGCGCGCGGAACAGGACGCCGATGTCGCCCGGCTCCCGCCCGTCCGTGACGAGGTCGGCGATGCGCTGCGTCACGAACGCCGCCTCGTCGGCGACGGACGCGACGTGGGCGACGACGGGCGGCACGCCGCGGGCGGGCCGCTCCGCCCGCAGCCGCTTTCCGAACGGGTTCCCGGCCGGGAGGTTCGCCTGCGCGAACGCGACGATCTCGGGGCTGGAGCGGTAGTTGGTGGACAGCGGGTAGACGTCCGTGCCCGGGACGGCGAGGAACCGCTCCACGGCGCGGGGGTCGGCGCCGCGCCACGAGTAGATCGACTGGTCGGGGTCGGCGACGGCGACGAGGTTGCCCCCCGGGCCGGCGAGGCGCTCCGCGATGCGCGCCTGGATGGGGTTGACGTCGTGGAACTCGTCGACGAGCACCCAGGTGAGGGTCTCCGCGAGCGCCCGGCGGGCGCGGTCGTCGCCCTCGAGCAGCCGGTCGGCGTGGACGAGGAGGTCCGCGTAGTCGCACGCGCACATCTCCGTCTTGCGCCGCGCGTACTCCCCGGCGATCTCGACGATCTCCTCCATGCGGTCCGCGACGCGCGGGTTCTGCTCCACGACGACGTCGGGAAGGGGCCGTCCCGTCTCGGCGGCCAGGCCGAACCAGCCGGCGAGGACCGCCGGGCCGGGGAGGGATCGGCGCTCCTCCCTGCCGGCGACCGCGGCGTCGCGGGCGAGGCGCACGAGGTCGGCCTGGTCCTCGCCGTCGAGCACCGTGAACGTCGGGGGGATCCCGACGAGGGGGCCGAAGCGCCGCAGGATGCGGGCCGCGACCGCGTGGAACGTGCCGGCGGTCATGCCGCCGAGGTCGACGCCGCAGGCGGTCTCGGCGCGCCGCACCATCTCCCGGGCGGCGCGGCGCGTGAACGTGAGGAGCGCGACCGACTCGGGACGCGTCCCGGTCTCGACGAGGTGGGCGAGCTTGTGGACGATCGCGCGGGTCTTGCCGGACCCCGCGGAGGCGAGGACGAGGGCGCGGCCGCGGGCGGACTCGACGACGGCGAGCTGCTCGGCGTCGAGCTCGCGACGGATGCGCTCACTGACCCCGGCGGCCGGGGCGACGGGACGCAGCGTGTACACCCGCCGCGCGGAGGGGTCGGCGGCGAGCGGGTCGCGCGGGGCGTATGTGTCGCGCACCGCCTTCTGCTCCTCGACGTGGGGGAGGATCGGCGGGGCCTTCTGGTGACGGGGGTACACGGCGGCTCCACGCTAGCCGCGGCCCCGGACGGAACGCATGTTCCTCCCGGCGGGACGGGCAGCCGGACGTCGGGTCGGCTCCGCCGTGACGCGTCCGACACCTCGCCTACCATCACGGGGTGGCCCGCTGGGACGAGGTGCTCGACGCCGCGCCGGAGCTCGCCCGCGAGGCGCTGGCGCTCCTCGACGCGCACCGGCACAAGACCCTCGCCACGCTGCGCCCCGACGGGTCGCCGCGCATCAGCGGCATCGAGACCGTCATCCACGGCGGGGACGTGTACCTCGGGATGATCTGGGGGTCCGGGAAGGCGCGGGACCTGCAGCGCGACCCGCGGTTCGCCCTGCACACCGGCTCCACCGACCCGCCCGACTGGGCCGGCGACGCCACCGTCTCCGGCCGCGCCGTGGAGGAGACCGACCCGGACCGCGTCCTCCAGGTCCTCGGAGAGCCCGGGAAGGACCGCCCCGAGGGGCCCGCGCACATGTTCCGCCTCGACATCGACGAGGTCACGGTGGTGCGCCTCGGCAACCCCCCCGACCACATCGTCGTCACCTCCTGGCGCCCCGGCCGCGGCATCCGCCGCGTCGAGCGCAGGTAGCTACCCGGCGAGCTCCCGCGCCAGGCGAAGAAGCCCGATCAGGGTCTTCGCGTCCTCCACCTGCCCGATCAGGCCGTCGAGGTCCGCCAGCGGCCACGGCACAACCTCGATCTCCTCCTCCGGGATCCCCGGGTGGTCCACCGGCGTGAGGTCCTCCGCCAGGAAGCAGTGGATGAACTCCGTGATCACCGCGGGCGCCGTGAAGAACCCGCCGAGGTCCCGCCACGACCCGGCGGCGCGCCCCACCTCCTCCGCCAGCTCCCGCCGCGCGCAGTCCAGGGGCTCCTCCCCCACGTGGTCCAGCTTCCCCGCCGGAAGCTCCAGCAGGTACCGCTCCACCGCCTCCCGCGGCTGGCGCACCATCAGCACGTGGTCGCCCTCCACCGGCACCATCACCACCGCGCCGGGATGGTCCATCACCTCGCGCGTCACCACCACGCCGCTCGGCCGCCGGTACTCGGACACGCGCAACGACACGACGTTCCCGTCGAACACGCGCCGGCTCGCCACCGGCGGGTCCAGCCGCCCGTCCCCCGTCACGCCCCCGCCCGCGCCGCGTCGACGATCGCGAGGGTCACGTCCACCATCGCCTCGAGGTCCGCCACCGCGATCGACTCGCGATCCGTGTGCACGTCCACCATCGCGTTGCACAGGTTCACCGCCGGGAACCCGTTGCGGATCAAGGCGTTCGCGTCGGAGCCGCCGCCCGAGTCGACGAACCGCGGCTCCCGCCCGCACGCCCTGAGCGCCCGGATCGCCAGGTCCACCTGCGGGTCCGACTCGACGAGCCGGTAGCCCGTGAACTCGTCGTGGACGCGGGTCTCGAGGTCCACCTCCCCCTCCGTCGCCGCCCACGTGAGCGCGTCCAGCATCGCGGTGAGCTGCGCCGACAGGGACCGCTCGCTGCGGCTGCGGCACTCCGCCGTGATGGTGCAGCGCTCCGCCACCACGTTCGTCGCCGTGCCGCCCGTGATCGTCCCGATGTTCGCCGTCGTGTCCGCGTCGATCCGCCCCAGGGGCATCCGGGCGATCGCCCGGGACGCCGCCTCGATCGCGCTGCGCCCCCGCTCCGGCTCCAACCCCGCATGCGCCGGCCGCCCCACGAACGTGGCCTCCAGCTTCCGCAGGGACGGGGCCGACCGCACGATGCCGCCGATCTCCCCCGTGTGGTCGAACACGAAGCCCACGCGGGCGGCGAGCCGCGACGGGTCGAACCGGGAGGCGCCGCGCAGCCCGACCTCCTCGCACGGCGTCAGCAGGATCTCGATCCCCGCGTGGGGACGCCCCTCCCCCACCACGCGCCGCACCGCCGTGAGGAGCGTCGCCACCGCGGACTTGTTGTCCCCGCCGAGGATCGCGGCGTGACGGTTCGTGAGGGTCCCGTCGGGCCGGTGCACCACCTCGATCCGGTCCGTGACCGGCACCGTGTCGAGGTGCGCGCCGAACACCACCGGCGTGCCCGGCGCCGTCGCCGGGAACCGCGCGAGGATGTTGCCGCAGCCCGCCGGGATCTCCGCCGCCGCGCCGTCCTCCGTCACCTGCGCGCCCAGCTCGGCGAGCTCCGCCCGCACCGCCGCCGCGACCGCCTCCTCCCGCCCCGACGGGGACGGGATCTCGCACAGCCGCGCCATCAGCCGGGCCACCTCCGGCAGCCCGGCCAGGCCGTCGGAGCTCATCGGCCCGCCGGGGCGGCCTCGGACACCCCCGCCGCGTCGCCCGGCCCGCCCGCCGCGGCGCGGCGATACGCCAGCGCGGCGCCGACGAACTCCCGGAAAAGCGGCTGCGGCCGGGTCGGCCGGCTCTTGAACTCCGGGTGGAACTGGCTGGCGCAGAACCACGGGTGGCCCGGCAGCTCGATGCACTCCACCAGCCGCCCGTCCGGGGACAGGCCGCTCATCACGAGCCCCGCCGCCTCCAGCTGCGGCCGGAGCGACGGGTTCACCTCGTAGCGGTGCCGGTGGCGCTCGTACACCACCGCCTCCCCGGCGTACGCGTCACGCACCCGCGTGCCCTCGACGAGGTGCACCGGGTCGGCGCCGAGGCGCATCGTGCCGCCCCGCTCCTCGATCTGCCGCTGCTCCGGCAGGAGGTCGATGACCGCGTGCGCGGTGCCCTCGTCGAACTCGCTCGAGTTCGCGTCCCCCATCCCGCACGCGTCGCGGGCGAACTCGATCACCGCCACCTGCATGCCGAGGCAGATCCCGAGGTACGGCACCGCGTTCAGGCGCGCGTGGCGGACCGCCGCGATCTTCCCCTCGATGCCGCGGTTGCCGAACCCCCCGGGCACGAGCACCCCGTCGACGCCGGCGAGGGCGGCGTCCATGTCCTCCCGCTCCGCGTCCACCCAGTCGATCTCCACCTCGACGCCGTGGTGGATCCCCGCGTGCTTCAACGCCTCGCTGACCGACAGGTACGCGTCGCGCAGCTGGACGTACTTGCCCACGAGCGCGATCCGCACCCGCCCCTCGCGCCCCTCGATGCGGCGCACGAGCTCGCCCCACTCCCGCAGGTCCGGCGGGCCGGTGCGCAACCCGAGCCGCTGGCACACCGCCGTGTCGAACCCCTCCGCCTCGAGGAGCAGCGGCACCATGTACACGTCGGGGGCGTCCGTGGCGGCGATCACCGCCTCGGCGGGGATGCCGCCGTACAGCGCGATCTTCTCCCGCACGTCCACCGTCAGCGGCCGGTTGGACCGCAGCACCAGGATGTCCGGCTCGATACCGATGCGCCGGAGCTCGTTCACCGAATGCTGGGTCGTCTTCGTCTTCAGCTCCCCGACGGACTCGAGGAACGGCACGAGCGTGACGTGCACGAACGCGACATGGTCCCGGCCGACGTCGTTTCGCAGCTGCCGGATCGCCTCGAGGAACGGCAGGGACTCGATGTCGCCCACGGTGCCGCCGATCTCGACGATCACCACGTCGGCGGCGGAGCTGGCCGCCGCCTGGCGGATGCGGGACTTGATCTCGTTCGTGACGTGGGGGATCACCTGGACGGTGGCCCCGTCGTAGTCCCCGCGCCGCTCACGCCGGATGACCGCCTCGTACACGGCGCCGGTGGTGACGTTGGAGGTGCGCGTGAGGTTCTCGTCCGTGAACCGCTCGTAGTGGCCGAGGTCGAGGTCCGTCTCGGCGCCGTCCTCCGTCACGAAGACCTCGCCGTGCTGGTACGGGCTCATCGTGCCGGGGTCCACGTTCAGATACGGGTCGCACTTCTGCAGCGACACCTTCAGGCCCCGCGCCTTCAGCAGGGTGCCGAGCGACGCGGCCGTGATCCCCTTCCCGAGGCCGCTGACGACGCCGCCGGTCACGAAGACGTACCTCACCGCGCCATCGTCCACATCGCCTCCCACGGCCGCGCTCCCTTCCCCGACAGCCGGCCCGCCGGGGCCCTCACGGCAGGATAGCGACCC
This sequence comes from Actinomycetota bacterium, assembly GCA_040757755.1. Classification (GTDB taxonomy): domain Bacteria; phylum Actinomycetota; class Thermoleophilia; order Miltoncostaeales; family Miltoncostaeaceae; genus JBFLWO01. The sequence goes on along the minus strand of JBFLWO010000054.1, from coordinate 2,520 downwards.
CCCCGGCGTCCGCCCCGCCCGCGCCCCCGCGACGCACGCTCGCAGCGGTGAGATCGGCGCCGGCGGGGGGACTCCGGCTCAGTGTGGAAAATCCGCAGCGGGCTGTGTGGCCTTTACCGTTGCCGGCCTCGCGCCGCGTCGCGTTTGATCGCAGGAACCGGCCCCGTCCCTCGATCGCATTTGGAGGTCCGGCACTGAACGACGCAACTCTCGCGTACGTCCTCCTCTTCTCGATCACGAGCGCGATCGGCATCGCCATCGCGATCTGGATCGCCGCCTCGACGCGCAAGAAGGGCGCGAAGGTGGACACGGAGGCACTTGCGCACCGCGAGAAAGGCTGGCTGTTCCTCGCCGCCGGATCCCTCGCGGTCGTCCTTCTCTTCACCATCTTCCTCGTCCCATACGGGAAGAGCGCAGGTCCGAACAAGCAGGTCGTCAACGTCACCGGCCAGCAGTTCGCGTTCGTGCTCCAACCGAACGCGATCAAGGCGAACACGCCCACGGAGTTCCGGCTCGCGTCGAAGGACGTCACCCACGGGTTCGGGGTGTTCGACCCCGACGGGGACTTCCTCTTCCAGGGCCAGATCATCCCTGAGCACACCTCCGTGTCCGTCTGGACGTTCACGGAGCCCGGCACCTACAAGGTCGTCTGCTTCGAGTTCTGCGGGGCGGGCCACCACGACATGCTCGGCCAGTTCGAGGTGACGGAATGACGACCGCAACCGCGGGCGCGGTGCCCGTGCCCACCCACGCCGGGATCACCGACGAGGACCGCGCGGTCGCCAAGCGCCACGCGGTCCGCTACCTCGTCGCGTCCACCGGCATCTTCCTCGCCGCCGGCCTCCTCGGCGAGCTCCTTCGGTCCAGCCAGGCCGGCCTGGGCCGCATCGACGACAACTACTGGTACGCCGTGATGACGGCGCACGGCCTGGGGGCGTTCCTCGGCTGGGCCGGCTTCGCGGTGATGGGCCTCTCCTGGTGGGTGCTGGCCCAGGTGGGGGTGCCGATCCGCCGCCTCGCCGGCGCGATGGCCCACACCACGTTCTGGACGATGATCGTCGGCGTCGTCGGCGTGATCGTCAGCACCCTCGGGATGAGCTTCGCCGGCTCGTGGGTGTTCCTCTATCCCCTGCCGTTCGAGAGCGCCGGCGAGTGGGGCGACGCCGCCACCGCGGTGTTCCTCACCTCCGTCCTCATCGTCGGCGTGTCCATCATCACGTGGTGCGTCGGCATCCTGGCCGCCGTCATGGGGCCGCACCTCGGTGGGGAGTCCCGCTCCCCCCTGAAGCGCTTCGGCGTGGCGATGGGCCTCGGCCTGTTGTGGCCGCGGACGTTCGCGTCGTCCCGCCCCGTCCCCTACCCGGTGATCCCCCTCACGGTGATCGCCATCGACATGATCATCGCGACGGTGCCGCTCGCGGCGCTGCTGGTGGAGATGATCTTCCAGACGTTCACGGACGTGAGCGTCGACCCGCTGTTCGCGAAGAACGTGCTGTGGTGGTTCGGCCACCCCGTCGTGTACCTGCTGCTCTTCCCGGCGGTCGCGGTCTACTACTACCTCGTCCCGAAGTTCGCGGGCAGGCCGCTCGTCGCGGGGAACGTCGTGTCGGTGGCGTGGATCATCGCCGCCCTCGCGAACGTCCTGGTGTGGGCGCACCACGTGTACCTCGACCACCCCGAGGGCGGCATCCAGGGGTCGATCAACCTGGCGATGCAGTTCACGACGTTCGCGCTGGCATTGCCGTCGGCCCTGTCGCTGTACGCCCTCGGCTTCACGATCTTCCGGGCGCCGAGCTGGAAGTGGACGGCGGCCACCACCGCCCTGTTCCTCGGGCTCGTCAACTGGCTCGTGTCCGGCCTGTCGGGCATCGTGAACGCGACGATCCGGTTCAACGAGGAGGTGCACAACACGCTGTGGGTGGTCGGCCACTTCCACCACATGGCGCTCCTCAACATCGGGATCCTGATCTTCGCGGGCATCTACGCCTTCCTCCCCGGCCTGTTCGGGAGGGAGCTGTGGAGCGACGCCCTCGGCAAGTGGCACATCTGGATGACGTTCCTGTTCGGGTTGCTGAACTCGATCTTCTGGATGGCGCAGGGGATCGACGGGGCGCCCCGCCGGTTCGCGGTGCAGCTCACCCAGTGGGAGGGCCTCGCCCGCGCCGGCGTGTACGTCTCGTTCGCCCTCGGGGCGGCGCAGCTCCTGTTCGTGTGGAACATGGTCCAGACCCTGCGGGGGGCGCCGAAGCCGCGCCCCGAGCGCGAGCGTCAGGTCGGCTTCGGCCTGGCGACGGGCGCCGCGGTGGCGCTGATCGTGGCGGGCCTGTTCGCGGAGATGATCCGCGGCGGCGACCAGCCGATCGGCCCGCCGGCCGCGTCGGCCAGCCCGGCCGGCGGCGAGGGCGCCCAGGTGTTCACCGCGAACGGCTGCGGCGGGTGCCACACCCTGTCGGTCGCGGGTGCGACCGGCGCGGTCGGCCCGAACCTCGACACGACGACGCTCGACGAGGCCGGCATCGT
>JBFLWO010000053.1:0-9027 GCA_040757755.1 Actinomycetota bacterium | reverse complement strand
TGCGAATCACGGCACGTCGCGCCGGCGCGATCGCCGGCGCCGTACTCGCCGCGGGCGGCGCCGCCGCCCTCGCGGCAACCGATGGCGGGCGCGGGCGCGCGGACGCCCACGCCGCCCGGGCCGGGGCCCGCGACCCCGTCCTCACCCCGATCGGCGCCTACGCCACGGGCCTCGGGGACCTGTCGGCCGAGACCGCCGACCTCGAGGCCGGCCGCCTGTTCGTGACGAACACGGAGACGAACAGCCTCGACATCGTCGACGTCCGGGACCCGGCGGCGCCGGCGCGGATCGCCCGCATCGACCTGAGCCCGTACGGCGCCGGCCCGAACAGCGTGGATGCCCACGGCGGCCTCGTCGCGATCGCCGTCGAGGCCGCGGCGAAGACCGACCCCGGCTCCGTGGTGCTGCTGCGCCGCGACGGGTCGCTCGCGGCGCGCGCGACGGTCGGCGCCCTGCCCGACATGCTCGCCTTCACCCCGGACGGGACGCGCATCGTGGTGGCGAACGAGGGGGAGCCGTCGAGCTACGGCCAGGCCGACTCGGTCGACCCCGAGGGATCCGTCTCGGTCATCCGCGTCGCCAAGCTCCTCGCCGGCCGCCCCGGCGCCGTCCGCACCATCCGGTTCACGGACTTCGACGCAGGGGGACCGCGCCACGACGAGCTTCCCGCCGGGATCCGCCTGAACGGGCCCGGCGCGACGGTGGCGCAGGACCTCGAGCCCGAGTACGTGGCGTTCGACCCCGCCGACCCCGGCACGGCGGTCGTGACCCTGCAGGAGGCGAACGCCGCCGCCGTCGTCGACATCGACGGCGCGCGGGTGGAGCGGATCGTCGCGCTCGGCACCAAGGACCACGGCGCCGCGGGGAACGGCCTCGACGCCAGCGACCGCGACAACCTCGTGAACATCCGGCCGTGGCCGGTGAAGGGCATGCCGATGCCCGACGCGGTCGCGTCGTTCCGCGCGGGCGGGCGCACCTACTACGTCACGGCGAACGAGGGCGACGGCCGCGACTACACCGGCTTCTCCGACGAGGCGAGCGCCGGCTCGCTCACCCTCGACCCCGCCGCGTTCCCGGACGCCGCCGAGCTGAAGAAGAGCGCGAACCTCGGCCGCCTCACCGTGTCGCGCACGGACGGCGCGTCCCCCACCGGGCACACGGAGCTGCGGGCGTTCGGCACGCGCTCCGCCTCGATCTGGGACGACGAGGGCACCCTCGTCTCCGACACGGGCGACATGTTCGAGCAGGTCACCGCGAAGGCCCAGCCGGCGGCGTTCAACGCGAACAACACCTCCGCCGCCTTCGACAACCGAAGCGACAACAAGGGGCCCGAGCCGGAGGGCGTCGCGACGGGCGTCGTCCGCGGCCGCACCTACGCCTTCGTCGGCCTGGAACGGGTCGGCGGCCTCGTCGTCCTCGACGTCACCGATCCGGCAGCGCCGCGCTTCGTGCAGTGGGCGAACACCCGCGACTACGGCCAGGCCGCCGGCCCGGACAGCGGCCCGGAGATCGTGAAGTTCGTCCCCGCGGCGGCGAGCCCCACCCGCCGCCCGCTCGTCCTGGCGGCGAACGAGGTCTCCGGGACCGTGAACATCTACGAGGCACGGCCGCGGAGCGAGGCGACCACCCTGACCCTCCTCCACAACAACGACGGCGAGTCCTCGCTCCTGCCGATCCAGTACCCCACCGCGGCGGGGTCCCTCGACGTGGGCGGCGCCGCCGCCTTCACGACGGTGGGGAACCGCGAGATCACCCGCGCCCGCGGCCTCGGCAACTCCGTGCTGAACGTGTACGCGGGGGACGCTCTCCTCGCCAGCTCCACCCTCGCGTGCAGCCTGCCGCCCGCACCCGCGTCGACGCCCGTCTACGACGCGGTCGCCCAGCGGCAGATGGCGTACGACGCCCACGTCGTCGGCAACCACGAGCTCGACTTCGGGCCGTCCTTCCTCGCCCGCTTCGTGCGGGACTTCACGCGCGGCGGCGTCCTCGACCAGCCGTTCCTGTCCGGCAACCTCGACTTCACGGGCGAGCCGGACTTCGCCGACCTGATCGACCCGGACGGGCTCATCGTCGGCACCTCCCGCGACGGGCGCGTCGTGTCGCGCTCGCTGATCCACGTCGACCCCGCCACCGGCCAGCGGTTCGGCGTGGTCGCGGCGACGACCTGGACCCTCCCGACGATCTCCTCGCCCGGGAACATCCGGGTCACCTCCACGGACCTCGACACCACCGCGACGGTCGTGCAGCGCGAGGTCGACCGCCTCCACCGCATGGGCATCCGCAAGATCGTCCTGGTGAGCCACCTCCAGGACCTCACCAACGACCTGCAGCTCCTGCCGCGGCTTCACCGCGTCGACGTCGCCGTCGGCGGCGGCGGCGACGAGTACCTCGGCACCGACGCCGAGAAGCTCCCCGGCGAGCAGCAGGCCGCGTTCGGCGCCTACCCGGCGACCGCGGTCGACGCCGACGGCCGCGCCGTCCCGGTCGTGACCACCGCCGGCAACTACAAGTACCTCGGCCGGCTCGAGGTGCGCTTCGACGCCGCCGGAGAGGTCGCCGAGGTGGTCGCCGGCAGCGGGCCGAAGCGGGTGATCCCCGCCACCCAGCCCACCGCCGGCATCCTCGCGGCGCTGGGCGTCACGGACCAGGCCGCCGGCAACGCCGGGGTGAACGCCACGGTCACGGCGCCGCTGCAGGCGTGCCTGGCGGCGTTCTCGCAGCCGCTCGTCGGCACGGAGGTCGCGCTCGACACCTCGCGCGCCGGCAACCGCGGCCGCGAGACCAACACCGGAAACACCATCACCGACGCGTTCCTCGCCGCCTACGACCGCCAGGCCGCCGGGCTCGGCCTGCCGCCGCGGGGCGGCGCCGCGAAGGTCATCGCCGTGCAGAACGGCGGCGGCATCCGCCAGAACGCCGGGGACGTCCTGCCGGCGGGCGGGGCGGTGCCCGGCGCGCTGTCGCGCCGCAACACCCTCGACGTCCTGGCGTTCTTCACCAACGCGATGACCGTCGTGCGCGACGTCTCCCCCCAGGACCTGAAGGACGTCTTCGAGCGGTCCGCCTCGACCCTCGGCGGCGGGCAGTTCCTGCAGGTCGCCGGCCTGGACGTGACGATCGAGGTCACGGGCCGCACCGCCCAGGCGATCGCCGCCGACGGCACCGTGACGACGCCGGGCACGCGGGTGCGCGCCATCACCCTCGACGACGGCACCCCGATCGTCGCCGACGGCGCGGTGGTGCCGGGAGCGCCGGCGGTCTCGATCGTGACCAACAGCTTCACCGCCGCCGGCGGCGACAACTACCCGTGGCTGCGCGACGCCCCGGGCAAGGTGAACCTGGCCGGCACGTACGAGCAGGCGTGGGTCGAGTACCTCACCTCCCTCCCGGCTCAGACGGTCGGCGGGGCGTCGCTGCCGACGATCCCCGACGAGAACCCGGACTACGCCACGGCGAGCCCGGGCAGCCGCATCCACATCCTCCCGTAGGAGGCGCGTCCCGCGGGGGCCCCGGCCGCGGTCGGGCCCCCGTGGGGCCCACGCCACACCGTTTTCGGTAACGGTCATGACCGATACCGTGAGTGGCGCGTGAGCGGGTCGGGAGGGGCGCGGGATACAAACCGCCATCAGCCGCCGTGCGTGACCGACGTGCCCCCGCGGACGCGCGCCCCACCCACCATCGGGAGGTCCCGCTCTCCATGTCCGAGACCACGACCGCGACCACGATGACCCCGGAGGAGCGCCGCGCCCGGCGCGAGGAGCTCGTCCAGCAGCGGCTGCGCGAGGAGCGCGAGCGCGTGGCCCGCCAGATGGGGATCGACCTCACCCCCCGCCACCACTTCCACCGGCCGCAGGAGCGCGCCTTCACGAAGGACCAGCGCGACCACACCACGATCCTGTTCGGCGGCCTCACCTGGAAGCACGAGAACCTCATCCAGGGGGCGCTCTCGGGCCTCGGCTACCGCACCGAGGTCCTCGCCACCCCCGACGTCGCCGCCTTCCAGCTCGGCAAGGAGTACGGCAACAACGGGCAGTGCAACCCCACGTACTTCACGGTCGGCAACCTCGTCCAGCACCTCCAGAACCTGGAGGCGTCGGGGATGAGCCGCGAGGACATCCTCGACAAGCACATCTTCATCACCGCCGGCGCGTGCGGCCCCTGCCGGTTCGGCATGTACGAGGCCGAGTACCGCCTCGCGCTGAGGAACTCCGGCTTCGACGGCTTCCGGGTGATGCTCTTCCAGCAGAGCGGCGGCATGAACCAGAGCGAGGCCGAGGCGGGCCTCGAGATGAACGCCGACTTCTTCCTCGCGATCCTCAACGCGATGAACATGGGCGACCTGCTGAACGACGTCACCTACCAGACGCGCCCGTTCGAGCTGGAGCCCGGCCTGACCGACCGGGTGATGGACGAGTGCATGGAGGACCTCAAGGAGCTCTTCCGCGAGCACCGCACCTTCCAGCTCGACGGCAAGCTCACCCAGCTCGTCCGGAAGATGCCGAAGGTCGGCGGCACCGCCGAGTACATCGGGAAGTTCCTCGACCAGCTCTACGGCAAGGAGTACCTCGACGGCTTCCACGCCGTGCGCGAGAGGCTCGCCGCGGTGGAGCTGGACCGCACCCGCGTGAAGCCGCTCGTCAAGATCACCGGGGAGTTCTGGGCCCAGACCACCGAGGGCGACGGCAACTTCAACATGTTCACGTTCCTGGAGCGCGAGGGCGCCCAGGTGATCGTCGAGCCCGTCGGCACGTGGATCATGTACATGATCCACCAGGCGAAGCAGAAGAACCTCGACCTCAAGGGCGTCGGCGAGGACGAGGCGATGCCCGCCGCCTGGCGCGTCGACAAGCGGATGGCGGCGGAGCTGCGGGCCCGCAAGAAGAACGCCCAGCTCTCCATCGCCGAGGCGATGTTCACGCGCGAGTGGAACCGCCTGCGCGACGCCCTGAACGGCATCCCGCACGAGCTGACCGACCAGTACGAGCTGCAGCGCATCGGCCACCCCTACTACAACTCCCGCGCCGGCGGCGGCGAGGGACACCTCGAGGTGGCGAAGAACATCTACTACTCGAACAAGGACCTCTGCCACATGGTCCTGTCGCTGAAGCCGTTCGGGTGCATGCCGTCCACCCAGTCCGACGGGGTCCAGTCCGCCGTCGTGAACCACTACAAGGACATCATCTACCTGCCCATCGAGACCTCCGGGGAGGGCGAGATCAACGCGCACAGCCGCGTCCAGATGGCGCTCGGCGAGGCCAAGACGAAGGCGAAGCAGGAGATGGAGCGGGTTCTGGACGAGACCGGCGTCACCATCGAGCAGGTCCAGGAGTACGCCGACGCCCACCCCGAGCTGAAGAGCGCGATGTACAAGGTGCCGCACACGAAGGGCGTCGTCGGCACCGCCGCGAACTTCGTCACGCACGTCGCCGACCTCATCGCGAAGGACACGGCGCCGGCCGCGGCGCGGCGGCGCGCCCTGGCGGGGGCGCGGTGATGGGCGACGCGCCCGACACGGGCCTCGCGCCCCCCGCGCGGCTTCCGGACCGCATCCTCATCGGCCTGGACGTCGGCTCCACCACCGTGAAGGCCGTGGTGGTCGACGACGCCACCGACGAGATGCTGTGGAGCGACTACCAGCGCCACGAGACGAAGCAGCCGGAGAAGGTCCTCGAGTTCCTCACCCGCATCGAGACGGACTTCCCCCTCCCCCACGACCGGGTGCGGATCTTCATCACCGGGTCGGGCGGCAGCGGCATCGCGCCGCGCATCGGCGCGAAGTTCGTGCAGGAGGTGAACGCGGTCAGCCTGGCCGTGGAGAAGCTCTACCCCGAGGCGGGCTCGGTGATCGAGCTCGGCGGCCAGGACGCGAAGATCATCATCTTCAAGCCGGACGAGGAGACGGGGCGCAAGAAGAAGATCCCGTCGATGAACGACAAGTGCGCCGGCGGCACCGGCGCCGTCATCGACAAGATCAACGCGAAGCTGCGGATCCCCGCCGACGAGCTGTGCAACATGGGCTACGACGGGATCAAGCTGCACCCGGTGGCCGGCAAGTGCGGCGTGTTCGCCGAGACCGACATCAACTCCCTGCAGAAGATGGGGGTGCCGCCGGACCAGCTCATGGCGTCGCTGTTCGACGCGATCATCGGGCAGAACATCTCCGTCCTCACCCGCGGCAACACGCTGCTCCCGCACGTGCTGCTCCTCGGCGGCCCCAACACCTTCATCCGCGGGATGGTCGAGGCCTGGAAGGAGGCCATCCCGAAGATCTGGAAGGAGCGCAAGACCCCGCTCCCCGAGGGGGTCGACCCGCGCGACCTCATCAAGGTGCCGGGCAACGCCCAGTACTTCGCGGCGATCGGGGCGGTGGAGTTCGGCCGCACCGAGGACGCGGAGGTCGGCGTCTACACCGGCACGGCGAAGCTCCGCCACTACATCGACGTGGGACGCGTCGAGGAGAAGGCGAAGTCGGGCGGCAAGGGCCTGGCCGAGGACCCCGCCGAGCTCGCCGCCTTCAAGGAGCGCTTCAAGAAGGAGCCGTTCACCCCGGCGACGTTCCGCCCCGGGGAGGTCGTGGAGGCGTTCATCGGCCTCGACGGCGGCTCCACCTCCACGAAGGCGGTGCTGCTCGACAGGAACCGCGACGTGCTGGTGAAGGCCTACCAGCTCTCCAAGGGCAACCCGATCGAGGACACCAAGGAGGTGTTCGCGAAGCTCGAGGAGCACGTCACGAGCCAGGGGGCGACGCTGAAGGTGCTGGGCGTCGGCACCACCGGCTACGCGAAGGACGTCTTGAAGGACACCCTCGGCGCGGACGTCGCCCTCGTCGAGACCGTCGCCCACACCGAGTCGGCGCTGCGCTTCTACGACGACGTGGACGTGATCTGCGACGTCGGCGGCCAGGACATCAAGCTGATCATCCTGAAGAACCGCCAGGTCAAGGACTTCAAGCTCAACACCCAGTGCTCGGCCGGGAACGGCTACTTCCTGCAGTCGACCGCCGAGACGTTCGGCTTCCCCGTCGAGCAGTACGCCGACATCGCGTTCGACGCCGCCGCCATGCCCACCTTCGGCTACGGCTGCGCCGTGTTCATGCAGTCGGACATCGTCGACTTCCAGCGCCAGGGCTGGAAGCCGGAGGAGATCATGGCCGGCCTCGCCGCCGTGCTCCCGAAGAACATCTGGCTGTACGTCGCCCAGATCCCGAACCTGGCGGCGCTCGGCTCCACCTTCGTGCTGCAGGGCGGCACCCAGCACAACCTCGCCGCCGTCAAGGCGCAGGTGGACTTCATCGAGTCGCGCTTCAAGGGGAAGGACGCACCGAACGTCATCGTCCACAAGCACTGCGGCGAGTCCGGGGCGATCGGCGCCGGCATCGAGGCGGTGCGCCTGTGGGAGAACGGCCGGGCGACGACGTTCATCGGCATGCAGGCGGTGCAGGAGATCAGCTACGTCACGCACCGCAACGAGGACACGCGCTGCCACTTCTGCAAGAACAAGTGCCTGCGCACGTTCATCGACGTCACCGTCGCCGGCGCGGACGAGGAGGAGCCGCGGGCGTCGAAGATCCCGATCCTGCCGGGGGTGCGGCGCCTGATCGTCGGCAACTCCTGCGAGCGCGGGCTCGTGGAGGACGTCGAGAGCATGAAGGCGATCAAGAAGGGCATGGACGCCAACAAGGCCAAGTACCCGAACTTCGTGGAGATCGCGGCGAAGGCCGTGTGGCGGGACCAGAACCCGGAGCCGGTGGCGGAGCCGCCGGCGAAGATCGCCGTGACCGCCGCGCAGAAGCGCCGCAACGAGCTTCTGCCGCGGCGCGCGGAGATCCGCATCGGCATCCCCCGCGCCCTGAACCAGTACTCCACGAACCCGTTCTTCTCCGCGTACTTCGAGGCGCTCGGGGTGCCGCCCCAGAACCTCGTCTACTCCGACTTCACGACGGAGGAGCTGTACAAGACGGGGGCGAAGCGCGGCGCGATCGACCCGTGCTTCCCGTCGAAGATCGGCATCCCGCACGTCCACAACCTGCTGTACGGGGCGCACCAGAAGCGACCGCTCGACATCGTCTTCTTCCCGATGATCGACTCGCTGCCGTCGAGCCTGGTCGGCACGCAGGCGCAGCGCTCCTGCCCCACCGTGGCGACGACCCCGGAGGCGGTGAAGGCGGCCTTCACGAAGGAGGGCGACCTGTTCGCGGAGCTGGGCGTGCGGTTCATGAACACGTTCGTGAACCTCGACGACCCGCGCCTGTGCGAGAAGCAGATGTTCGACGACTTCCGCGACGTGCTGGGCCTCACCCCCCGGGAGAACGAGCGGGCGGTGCAGGCCGGGTTCGCCGCCCTCGCCCGGTTCGAGGCGGAGCTTCGCCGCGCCGCCCGCGAGGTGATCGACGAGCTGGAGCGGGAGGACCGCCTCGGGGTCGTCCTGCTGGCCCGCCCGTACCACAACGACCCGGGCGTGAACCACGAGATCCTGGAGGAGCTGCAGCGCGCCGGCTACCCCGTCATCACGCAGGACGCCCTGCCGCTCGACGAGGACATCCTGTGGCGCCTGTTCGGCGAGGACGTGGAGGCGGGCCTGATCAGCCACCCCCTCGACATCCAGGACGCCTGGAAGAACAGCTACTCGGAGAACACGTCACGCAAGGTGTGGGCCGCGAAGTACACGGCCCGCCACCCGAACCTCGTCGCCCTCGAGCTCAGCTCCTTCAAGTGCGGCCACGACGCCCCCATCTACGCGGTGGTGGAGGAGGTCGTCCAGGACTCCGGCACCCCGTACTTCTGCTTCAAGGACATCGACGAGAACAAGGCGACCGGCTCGATCAAGATCCGCATCGAGACGATCGCGTACTTCCTGGAGCGCTACCGCGGCGACACCCTCGTGCGCGGCAAGCGGAAGCTCGCGGAGCTCGACGCGAGGATGGCCGAGATCGAGGCGCAGATCCGCGCCGAGCTGGAGGCGGAGGAGGCTCTGCCGGTCGGGTAGGCGCCCCGTCCCCGACGGCGGTGACGGGCCCGCCCCGCGCGG
>JBFLWO010000052.1:0-9266 GCA_040757755.1 Actinomycetota bacterium | reverse complement strand
CGCGCAAGCCGGGCGGCGGCATGGCTCACATCACGCGGCCGCGGCGAGCACCGGCGGGGGCGGCTCCACGATGTGGAGGGCGAGGGGCCCGACGGCGATGCCGTCGGCGGCGGCGGCGAGCAGGGCGTCGCGGGGGTCCCCGGCCGCGCCGGTGGCGAGGCGCAGGAGGGCGGCGACCCCGGCGAGCCATTCGCCGGGGTGGTCCACGTGCACGAGGACCGGGACCTCGGCGGCGAGATCGAGGGCGGAGGCGACGAGCGTGCGCGCCTGCCCGGGCGCGGCCTGCGGGTCGGTGAGGGGGTGCCAGCGGTACGCGAAGCCGGCGAGGCCGTACTCGACGAGCCCGTGGCGGGAGCGCATCCCGCTGACGATGCCGCGCACGCCCTGGGCGTGCCACCAGGCGAGCTCGTCCGCGCGCCGGTCCCGCCGGTTGGTGCGTCCCCCGCCGCCGGGGCGCTCCGCCACGGCGATCCGGCCGGGCTCGATCCAGGAGTAGACGCGGGGCTCGATCACGGGGGCCTCCTTCGGGGGGACGTCGTGTGGGGGCATGGTGCGCCCGCCCGCGTCACGACTCCACACCCGGGTGTGCCGACTTCGTCACGCCCCCGTGCCGGAACGCGCGCGGCCCCGGCCGGCGCCGGCTCAGCCCGCGGCGTAGGGCACGGCGTCGTCCGGGAACGCCACCGCCCGTAGCCAGTCCGGGACGGGGATCGGCTCCCGGGTGCCGCGGTTCACGCACACGTGGACGAGCTCCCCCTCCGCGGCCAGCTCCCCGTCGCGCAGGAAGTGGTGGCGCGTGCGGAACGAGGTGCGGCCGATCCCCGTGACCCACGTGTGCAGCGCGATCTCGTCGTCCAGGAGGAGCCGCCGCCGGAAGCGGCAGCGGGAGTCGACGATCGGGATCCCCGGCCCCTCGGCCAGGACGCGGGTGAACGGGTGGCCGATCGCGGCGAGGAGCTCGGACAGGCCGCGGTCCATCCACCGGTAGATCGCGGTGAAGTGGATCTGCGCCACGTCCACCTCGCCCATGACGATGCGGAACGTGTCGGTGTGGAGGTAGGGGGCGGCCGCCATGCCGCGCAAGCGTAGTCGCCCCCGGCCCGGGGCGCGCGCGGCGCCCGCGACGTCGCGCGAGGGGGGGAGGAAAGCGCGCTCCCGATCGTTGTCCGATGCCGCCACCTCCCCCAAGTTGGACGTTTCAGGACTTTTTCAGCGCTTTTTCTGGCGATCTTTGTAGATTCCTCGCCCGCGACGACAGGACGGCGACCCGGATGCTCTCGAACGACCCTCCTTCGGCACCACCTCCCTCGGCCGACGACCGGCGGCGCGCGGTGATCGCCGCCATGGCCCGGGCGCCGGGCCTCGTCCGGTTCGCCGCGCGCTACACGCGCTCGATCCACGACGCTGAGGACGCGTACCAGCGCGCCATGGAGATCGCGCTGCAGCGGGCCCCGGTGGTGGAGGAGAAGGAGTTCATGGCGTGGCTTCACGCCGTGATCCGCAACGAGGCCCTCACCATCACGCGGCGGACGCGGCGGGAGGGTCCTGCGGCGGGGGACGACGTGGCGGCGACGCTCGCCGAGAGGGCCGGCGACGTGCTGGGGCCGGACGCGGTGGCCGAGTGGCGGGAGCGCTACCGGGGCCTGCGGGCCGCGCTGTCCGCCCTCACCGAGGCGCAGCGGGTGTGCCTCATGCTCAAGAGCGCCGGCGCGAGCTACGCGGAGATCGCGGACATCACCGGATTCTCGGGCCGGAAGGTGGAGCGGTCCATCATCGAGGGGCGCTCCGCCCTTCACGGGTGGGAGCTGAAGATGGCGCGCGGCGACGAGTGCGCCCGGATCCTCCCGGCGCTCCACCGCGTCGCCGAGGCGGAGGCGACGGCGCGGGAGGAGCGCGCCGTCTCCCACCACGTGAAGGGGTGTCCGTCCTGCCGGGCGGTCCTGTCCCGCCGGCGCGAGAGCGCCCAGGGCCTCGCGTCGCTCGTCCCCGTCGGCCTGGTCGCGGGGGTGATGATCCCGTCGCGACCGCCGGATCCCGGCCATGCGTTCGCGTGGTGGGAGCGCATCTCGGCGGGGGCCACGGTGCGCGCCGGCACGGCGTGGCAGCACGCGCTGGAGCTTCCCGGGATGCTCGGCTCGAAGGTGGGCGCCGGGGCGGCGGCGGCGGTGGTCGCGGGGGCGGCCGGCGGCCCGTTCGTGGCCGACGCGGTCCGCAGCGGGCACGCCGCGCCGGTGCGCACGCCGCCCGCCGCGGTGCGCACGGTGGCGTCCGTCACACCGCCCGCCCCCGTCCCGACGGTGCGCCGGCGGGTGGCCGCCCCCCAGCGACCGGCGCCCCGGCGTCGCACCGCGCGTGTCGTCGCGCGGCACACCGCGGCGCACCCCGCGAGGTCCGTCCGGGTGTCGCTGTCCCGGGTCACGCCACCCCCCGCGCCTGCGGCGCGGGTCGTGACCGCTCCGCCGCCCGCCCCGGCGCGAGCTCCGCGGGCGACCGCCCTGGAGTTCGGGCCGTGACCGCGCGCGCCAGGCTCCTCCTCCCCGCCGCGGGCCTTGCGGCGTGCCTCGCCGCCGCCCCGGCGCATGCCGTCGACGGGGCCCTGTACGAGTTCGGCCACGAGGCGAACAACAACCAGGGCGTTGCGTCTCCGACATGGTCGCAAGCCCGCTACGGCGACGAGTTCACCGTCTCGGCTCCGCCAGGCACCGCCACCGTGGGGCCGAAGTGGTGGATCGGGTGGAATCAGTGCGGGCGCCCCGGGATGGTCGCGCACGCCATCCGGTGGAGCGCCAGGCGCACGGACGACTCCGAAAGCGCGCGGCTCACGTTCCGCTGGCAGCGGCAGGACGGGGTCGAGTGGGACACGGAGAACCTGCGGGACGGCCTCACCACGAGCAACCGGATGTTTGACGCCCCGCTCAGCGGCGTGGGGTGCGCGGCGACGCTGAAGATCCAGCAGATCGGCGGCGGCACCGAGCCGGTTCGCCACTACTGGATCGCGTCGCCGCGGATCGTGATGCGCGACGTGGAGTCCCCGTCGGTGGCGATCACGGGCCCGGTGAACCTCGCCTGGGCCACGGCCGGGCAGGAGGCGGTGGGCGTGTCCTGGTCCGTCGCCGACAACATGGGGAGCGACGGGATCGGCGGCCAGAGGATCCTGCTCGACGGGGGCGTGCGCTGGAGCGGCGCGCCGGGCGCCGGGAGCCATGCCGTGTCGATCTCGCTCACCGGGGTTACGGACGGGGCGCACGCGCTGCGCGTGGAGGTCGACGGCGACGGCACGGCGGGCGCCGCCCACGAGGTGACGCTGCGGGTCGACCGCACGCCGCCGCTCGCGACGCAGCTCGCCCACGGATACCCGGGGGCGGCGGCGGTCGCGACCTTCACGTGGGTGGCGGGCGACCCCGGGGGCGGCTTCGGCCTCGCCTCCACGGAGGTGCAGGTGAACGCGGCGACCGACGGGTCGACGTCGGGGACGTGGGTCACGGCGGCGTCGCGCAGCGGCGACGGGGGCGGGATCGCGCCCGACACCTCCCTCGCGCCGCTCGTCGCGGACGGGGTCCACGCCTGGCGCGTCGTCACCCGTGACGTCGCCGGGAACGTCGGCGTGAACATGGCGCCCGCCCCGGTCGTCGTCGACACCACGCCGCCGGAGGTGCAGCTCGACCCCCTCCCCACCTCACACGTGTCGATGGTGCGGCTCGGCGTCGTCGCGGGCGACAACCTGCAGTCGGCGCTCGGCATCGGCGCGATCGAGGTGGAGGGGAACGCCGCGCCGGACGGGACCGCGTCGGGCACGTGGGCCCGGCTCGCGGGCCCGGTCGCCGGCGGGCCGGGCCGCACCCATGTCGACGTGCCGCTGGGCGCCCTGCAGGACGGCGACCACGCCCTGCGCGTGCACGTCCGGAACGGGGGGCCGTTCGGCGGCGCGCTCGTCGGGACCCGCACCGCGGTCGTGCGGGTGGACGGCACGAGCCCCGTCTTCGCGGAGCCGCCGCGGTTCTCGGCGCCGTCGGCGACCCAGGTGCACGCCGCATGGGTGGCGACGGACGCGCTCTCGGGGGTCGCCAGGGCGGAGATCGAATGGCGCGACGGGACCTCGTGGCGCCCCCTCGCCGCGGCGGCCGCGGCGAACGGGGCGGGCGCGCTCACCGGCGACACGAGCCGGCTGCCGGAGGGGGCCGCCGGGTTCCGGCTGCGGGTGGTCGACGCGGCCGGAAACGTGGTGGTGGCGACCTCGTCGAACGGCGTCGACCGGACTCCCCCGGCGGTGCGCGGGCTGCTCCTGTCCGGCCCGCCGTGGAAGCTGTCGTGGACGCAGAGCGACTCCGGCGGCTTCGGGCGCTGCCCCACGGTGATCCGGGTCAGCGGCCCGGGCACCGGCTACGAGTGGCGCGAGATCGCGTCCCGCGCGATGGGCGACGGGTCGCAGAGCGTCGTCCTGCCGCTCGGAGGCCTCGCGCTGGGCGCGTACCGCGCCGGGGTCGTCGCATGCGACGCGGCGGGCAACACGACGGCCGCCGAGACCGGCCGGCTGGTCGTCAGCGCGGCGGACGCCGCCGGGCCGGCATCCGCGACGGCGGCCGCGGCGGGGGCGGGGAGCCCGTCCGCCGACGTCCTCGCGTCGCTGCGCTCCGCGCGCCTCACCGTCCGGCTCGCCGGCGCGCGACGCACCACCCGCGCGGGGCGGCTGACCTTGGTGCGGCGCGTCCCGTACGGCGGGCGCGTGGTGGTGCACGGCCGGCTCCTGTCGCATGCGGGCGCCCCGCTCGCCGGCGAGGAGGTCGAGCTGCGCGACACGCGCGGGCGCGTCCTCGGCCGTGGCCGCACGAGCGCGGCGGGGCGGTTCGAGGTCCGGGGCCGGGCGGGAGCGAGCGGCCCGCTGCGCGTCGGCGTCCCCACCGCCGAGGGCCTTCTCCCGCAACGCGCCGACGTCGACCTGCGCGTGCGCGTCGTGCCCCTCGTGACGCTGCGGGCGTCATCGCTCACCGCGACCGCACTGGGCTCACCCGTCGTCCTGTCCGGCCGGGTGCTCCCCGCGCCGCGACGGCTGGGCGCGACCCGGAAGGCCGTCGTCCTGGAGTGGCGCGACCCGATCCGCCGGGTGTGGCGTCCGATCCTCGATGCGGACGCCGGACCGGACGGCCGGTTCCGGTTCACGTGGCGGTTCCAGATCCCGGGGCAGCGCGTCCCGCTGCGGGTGCGGCTCGCCGCCGAACGCGGATGGCCCCTTGACCCCGCGGTGTCACCGGCGGTGGAGATCCGCGTGAGGTGACGGGGCGCCCGGTCCTCACGATGTTCGCCGCGGTCGCGATGGCCCCGGCCGCGGCCGCGGCGCCGACCCTCACGGGCGGCGCGCTGACGCCGCAGGAATGGTCCCGCGAGGCGGCGGCCACGGCGCGGTGGACGCAGTCGGGCATGGACCAGGCGGTGTCTCCGGCCGTCACCGTGGAGGTGAACGCGGCCGCGGACGGCACGGCCACCGGGGCGTGGCTCACCGTCCACGCGGACCCGCAGCCGTTCACCTCGGGGGCCCGAAGCGCGACGTTCCCCACGGCGCAGCTCGAGGGGCGCCACTTCACCCGCGTCGCGGTGCGCGACATGTCCGGCCTCGTCGCCACCCTCCCGCTCGGCACCCTGCAGGTCGACCGCACCGCACCCACCGTGACGGCCGGCGCCGCCCGGCACGCCCCCGCCGGATCCACCCTCGCCTGGACCGAGGAGGACGCCGCCTCCGGCGTCGACCCAGATCGGCCCGCCGCGGTCGAGGTCAACTCCAGCCCGGCGGGCGACGCCGCAGGCGCGTGGATCCCCGCCGCGACCCCGGGGGCGGGCGGCGCGGGCGGGGAGCGCAGCGTGACGGTGCCGGCGTCCCTCGTCTCCCCGGGCGTCCACCTCGTGCGGGTGCGCTCCGCCGACCGGGCGGGGAACGAGACGGTCGCGGGGATCGGGGTGGCGTACAGCGACCAGACCCCGCCCACGGTCACCGACGTGCGCGTCGTCGAGGCCCCCACCGCCGCGAGCCAGTCGGTCGAAGTCACGTTCCGCGCGGTCGACGCGGCACCCGGCGCCGGCATCGCGGCGGGGGCCGCCGCCCTCCTCACCGATCCCTCCGGCGCGGCGGTGTACTGGGAGGGGAGCCTCGACGAGGGGGCGGAGCACCGCGTGCGGGCGCACCTGCCGGGGCCGCGCGACTACCGACTCGTGGTCAGGGTCACCGACGCGGCGGGAAACACCGGTGCCGGCGCCCCCGTGGACGTGTCCTCACCGGCACCCGCCCCCGGGACGGTCACGACGGCCGCGGCGGGAACGGCCCCGTCGGGCGCGGCAAGCCCGGCGCGACGCGGCGGCGCGGGCACGCCCGTGGCACACTTCACCGTGACGGGCGGAACCCCCGTCCTGACGGGGCCCGGCCGCGTCCCCGCCCGGCGCGTGCTGTTCGGGCGCACGGTCACGGTGGCGGGGGTCGTCCGCTCCGGGGCGGGGCGACTCCTCGCGGCGACACGCGTGCAGGTCCGTGACGCCGGCGGACCGCTCGGCGACACCGCGACCGACCGGCACGGCCGGTTCCGCATCACCGTCGCGCCCGTCGCGGGCGGGCCACTTCGCATCGTGATCCGCCGCCGGAGCGGAGAGCCGCGGGCGGCGCGCATCGTGGGGCGGAACCGCGTGGTCGTGCGGCCGCGGGTGCGGATCACCGTGTCGACGCGGCGGGCGACGGCCGGCGGGAGGCCGGTCGTCGTGGCGGGACGCCTCCTCCCCGCGCCGCGCGACCTGCCCGGCAGCCCGTCGAAACGCGTGGTGCTCGAATGGCGCGACCCGCTGCGCGGCGAATGGCGACCCGTCGTCGACGGGCAGGCGTCCGCCGGCGGGCGCTTCCGCTTCACATGGCGCTTCGGGGCCGGCGGCTTCGCCGTGCCGCTGCGGGTCCGGGTCCCCGAGGAGCTCGGCTGGCCCCTCGAACCCGTCGCCACCCCCTCCGTCACCGTGCGCGTCGATAGGTAGGTTGCGTCCGTGTTCGGTCGGCTGAGCTTGACGGTCGGGGTAGCGCTGCTGGGCTCGCCCCATTTGGCAGGAGCGACGCCCGCCATCACGGATGGGGGCGCGTTCCCCTCGGCCTGGAGCCGAGTTCAGACAGCATCCGCGACTTGGGTGCAGGATGACTTCTCAGGCTCGGACCTCGGCCCAGCGGAGGTTCAAGTCAACGCTGCTACAGATGGCTCCAGCACTGGCGCTTGGACCCTTCGGGCCACCCTGCCCGCGCCGTTGACCTCAGGGACGAAGGCTGTTGAGTTCCCTGTCGCGGACCTTGAGGGACGACACGCGGTGCGAGTGGTGATCGGGCAGGCAATGGGATCCCCCCGGATCCTCGGAACCCTTCAGCTTGACCGCACCCCACCCCAGGCGGAGGGCCCCTCCATTTCCAGCGATGTCGACGGCACCGGCACCGCGGAGGTGCGGTGGACCCAGGGCGACGGGGGCCTGTCGGGCACCGACCCGGCCCAGCCGATCGTGGTGGAGCGCAACACGAGCCCCGGGGGTGACGACGGCGGGCTGTGGGAGGCGGTGCCCAGCCAGCCGGCCACCGGGGGCGACGGGCCGAAGAGCGCGCGGCTCCCCACGGCTCTGCTGCCGGACGGCGCGTACCTGCTGCGCGTGCGCTCCACCGATCGGGCGGGGAACGCGGGGGCGCGCACCCTGGGCGCGGTGCGGGTCGACCGCCGCGCACCCGTGGTGACGGGGGTGCGCGTGGTGCGCGGCCCCACGGCGGCGGACCGCAGCGCCGACATCGCGTTCACCGCCGCAGACCCGCAGCCGGGGTCCGGCCTCGCCCCCGACGGCGTCACCATCACGGGCCCCGGGGGGGCGCCCGTCCACTGGCGCGGCACCGCGGGGCCCGGGGAGACGACCGCCCACGTCGCCCTGCCCGCCGCCGGCACCCACACCCTCATCGTCCGGGCCACCGACGTCGCCGGACGCACCGGGGAGAGCGGACCCGTCGACGTGACCGTGCCGCCCGGCACCGGGGCGGGGGCCACCGGCACCACCCCCGGCCGCACCCGCACCCTGCCCGCACCCCTCACCGCGCCGCGGCGCGCCGCGCCCCGCGGGGCCGCCGCCGTGTACGCCGCCCTCAGGCGCTACCACGCGCGCCGCGGCACCCCCCTCACCGCGCGGCTCACCGCCACCGCATCCACCGCGGAATGGCGGCGCATCCTCGGCGACGACGCCCCCCGCTACGACGGGTACACGAGCTTCGCGGGCGACGTCCTGCTGGGACCCGCCACGGTCCGCGCCCTCGACGAGCTGTGGCGCGGCCGCCACGCCCGCCGCGCACCCGGACGGGCCGCCGCCGACCGCATCACCCGCGCCCTCGCCGTCGCCATGCACGAAACCATCCACGCCACCGGCCCCACCGACCAGACCGACTTCGCCACCGACCCCGGCCGCGCCCTCGAAGAAGGCCTCGCCGAAGCCGCCGCCGTCGACCACCTCCCCCGCTTCATCGCCACCCTCGACACCGCACCCGCCGTCCGCCGCGCCCTCCGCGCCGCCACGCGCCGCTACCGCCCCGCCTACCGCCCCCAGGTCGACTGGATCCGCAGTCTCTCCCAACGCGCCACCCGCACCCCCGCCGCATGGCGCATCACCGCCGCCGACACCTGGGGCGGCACCCGATGGGACGAGCTCGCCGCCGCCACCGGCACCCCAATCCCCGACCTGCGCGCCGCCATCCCCCCCGTCACGGACCACGCCACCCACCGCTGACCCCGCAGGGAGGACGCTGCGGCTCGGCGTCGGCTACGCGAGGAGCGGCGCCACCCGATCCGCCCGCCGCGGCGACACGAACACCACGTTCCCCTCCACGTCCCCCGCCGCCACCGGCACCAACCGGCCCCCCGCGAAGCGAAACGGCGAGTACCCGCGCTCCGCCAGGAACCCCAGGACGTCCCGCACCCCCAACCCGTAGCCCTCCAGAAACCACGGGTTCACCTCCAGAAGCAGCACCGGGGCGTCACGCTCCAACACGCCCGTCGCGCCACGCAACGCCAGAAGCTCCGCCCCCTCGATGTCGCACTTCATGAACGCGACCCCGCCCGGCACACCGGCGTCATCCAGGCGCACCACCTCGCACGTCACCTCGTCACGGCCCGCATCCGCCACGTGCCGCTCCGCCCCCACCCGGTCATCACGCCGCCCCGCCATGTGCGCCAACCCCACATTCGCCGCCCCCGACGCCTGACGCGGCACCACGAACCCCACCCGCC
>JBFLWO010000051.1:0-9328 GCA_040757755.1 Actinomycetota bacterium | reverse complement strand
GTCCAAAGGGGGGAGACGGAGCCCGGAAGGGTGGTGCGCAGGGCCCGGCCGGCGTCGCCGGGACCCCACGCAACCACCGGAACCTACACCTGCGCGGGCGCCGCCGGCGCGTTCTCCGGCAGGTCGCCGCCCAGGGCGGCGCGGCTCTCGTCGCGGATGAACGACTCCACGAGCTCGCGCGCCACGTCGTCGGGGTGCTGCTGCGGCGGGCTCTTCATGAAGTACGCGGAGGGCCCCTCGAGGGTGCCGGACACGCCGCGGTCCATCGCGAGCTTCGCCAGGCGGACGGCGTCGATGACGATGCCCGCGGAGTTCGGCGAGTCCCACACCTCGAGCTTCAGCTCGATCGACATCGGCACGTCGCCGAAGCCCTGGCCCTCGAGGCGGATGTGCGCCCACTTGCGGTCCTTCAGCCACGGCACGTAGTCGCTCGGGCCGATGTGGACGTCCTCCTTCTCGATCGCGTCGGTGAGGATCGAGGTGACCGCGTTCGTCTTGCTCTCCTTCTTGGAGGCGAGGCGCTCGCGCTCGAGCATGTTGAGGAAGTCGGTGTTGCCGCCGAAGTTGAGCTGGCTCGTGTGGGCGAGCCGCACGCCGCGCTCACCCATCAGGCGGGCGAGCTGGCGGTGCACGATCGTGGCGCCGACCTGGCTCTTGATGTCGTCGCCGACGATCGGCAGGCCCCGCTCCCGGAAGCGCTGCTGCCAGTACGGCTCCCGCCCGATGAACACGGGGATGCAGTTCACGAAGCCGCACCCGGCGCGGAGGATCTGCTCCACGTACCACTTGGTGGCGTCCTCGGAGCCGACCGGCAGGTAGCTGACCACCACGTGCGTGTTCGTGTCGCGCAGGATCCCCGCGATGTCGGCGGTCTGGCCCTCGGCCTTGGGGATGATCTCCTTGAGGTACTTGCCGAGGCCGTCGTGGGTCATGCCCCGCTCGACGTTCACGCCGAGGTTCGGCACGTCGCAGATCCGCCACGTGTTGTTCGGCTCGGCGTAGATCGCCTGCGACAGGTCGGTGCCGACCTTGCGGGCGTCGATGTCGAACGCGGCGGTGAACTTGATGTCGCGGACGTGGTAGCCGCCGAGGTCGACGTGCATGAGGCCCGGCACGTGCCCGGCGGGGTCGGCATCCCGGTAGTAGTGCACGCCCTGCACGAAGGACGAGGCGCAGTTCCCCACGCCGATGATGGCTACGTTGACGGTGTCGCTCACGAGAACACGGTTCTCCTGTCCGGCGTGGCGGCCCGGCGCACGGCGCGTCCCGGGACCCTGTCGCGAATCGTGTTCGCGACTTTACACTATTCCTCGTTAGTGTAAAGTCCTGCCCGTGAGCAGGCGAATCATCGGCTACGCGCGCGTCGCGCCGCGCGAGCGCGAGGCCGAGCGGCCCGGCCTCGACGCCCAGCGGCGCCAGCTCGCCGCCGCCTGCGCCGAGCGCGGCTGGACGCTGGTGCGCACCGAGGAGGACGTCCGGTCCGGCCGCTCCATGCGCCGCCGCGGCCTGCGCGCCGCGCTGGACGCCTGCCGCACCGGGGAGGCCGACGCCGTCGCCGTCGCCCGCCTCGACCGCCTCACCTACTCGCTGCGCGACCTCGCCGACCTCGTGCGCGCCGCCACCGAGGAGGGCTTCGCCCTGGTCTCCCTCGACCCCGAGCTCGACCTCGCCAGCGACAGCGGCCGCGTCGTGGGCGACGTGCTCGCCACCGCCGCCCGCTGGACCCCCTCCATCGTCGCGGAGCCCGCCGCGGCACGCGGGCTGATCGGCGGGCACCGCGTCGGGCGCCCCTCCTCCATCCCCCCCGCCCTCGCCGCCCGCATCCGCGGCCTGCGCGCCGAGGGGCGCACCCTGCAGGGCATCTGCGACCTGTTGAACGCGGAGCGCGTCCCCACGCCGCGCGGCGGCGCCGAGTGGCGCCCCACCTCCCTGCGGGCGATCCTCCGCGCCGACGAGCCCGGGTGACCGGCCGGGCCGGCGCCGGTCACCGTCCCGTAACACACGGGCGACATCCCGGCTGGCAGACTGCCGCCGCCCCGTGATGCGCGTCGCCGTCGTCACCGACATCCACGCCAACCTCGCCGCCCTCGAAGCGGTCCTCGACCGCATCGAGGAGATCGAGGTCGACGCCGTGTACTGCGGCGGCGACCTGGTGGGCTACGGGCCGCGGCCCAGCGAGGTGTGCCACCTCGTCGAGAGCGTCGGCATCCCGACGATCTACGGCAACTACGACCACGCCATCGCCCGCGACCACCTGGACTGCGGCTGCGCGTACGTCACGCCGCATGACCGCGAGATCGGGCAGCGGTCCGTCGACTGGACGCTGCTGCACACCGACGCCCGCGCGAAGGCGTTCATGCGGGACCTGCCGTTCGACCTGCGCTTCGCGATGGGGGACCGGCGGGTGCGCCTCGTGCACGGCTCCCCCCGCAAGGTGAACGAGTACCTGTTCGAGGACAAGCCGGACAGCCTCTACGAGCGGCTCGCCGGCGGCGCCGACTGCGACGTCCTCGTCTTCGGCCACACGCACAAGCCGTGGATCCGCCGCCACGGCGGGGTCCTTTTCGTGAACTGCGGCTCGGTGGGCAAGCCGAAGGACGGCGACCCGCGTGCCGCGTTCGCCCTTCTCGAGCTGGACGGCGACGGGGACGTCGCGGCGCGCATCGAGCGCGTGCCGTACGACGCCCGCGCCGTGGCGGAGGAGGTGCGGGCCGCGGGGCTGCCCGCCGAGCTGGCCGACAAGCTCCTCACCGCGACCTGACCGCCGTGACGCACGCCCCCCTCAGCCGGCGGCTCGCCGCCGAGGCGTTCGGCACCTTCTGCCTCGTGTTCGCCGGCACCGGCGCCGTCGCGGTGGACGGGATCGCCGGCGGCCCGATCGGCCACGGCGGCGTCGCCGCGGCCTTCGGCCTCGTCGTCGCGATCATGATCTTCGCCGTCGGCCACATCTCCGGGGCGCATCTCAACCCCGCCGTCACCCTTGCCTTCGCCGCCGCCCGCCACTTCCCGGCCCGCGACGTCGCCCCCTACGTCGCAGCCCAGTGCGCCGGGGCGATCGCCGCGTCGTTCGCCCTGGCCGGCGTGCTCGGCGGCGACGCGAACCTCGCCGTCACCCACCCGGCGCACGTCGGCGCCGGCGGCGCCCTCGCCCTGGAGGCGGGGCTCACCGCCGTGCTCATGGTCGTGATCCTCGCCGTCGCCACCGACGACCGCGCCGTCGGCTGGCTCGCCGCCGTCGCGATCGGCGGCACCATCGCCCTCGAGGCCCTCGTCATGGGCCCGATCACGGGGGCGTCGATGAACCCGGCGCGCTCGCTCGGCCCGGCCCTCGCGACGCCGGACGGGGCGGACCTGTGGATCTACCTCGCCGGCCCCCCGCTCGGGGCGCTCGCCGGCGCCGCCCTCTACGGCTGGCTGCGCGCCGGCCGCCCCTCCGCCCGGCGGGCCGAGGCGGACACCGCCCCCGCGGCGTAGCGCCGCCCGCTACCCCAGGCGCCCCGCCGCGCGCTGCACCCCCTCGGCGAGGGTCGCGAGCTCCGCGGAGCCGCGCGCCGTCTCCCCCGCCGTCGCGGCCACCTCCTGCGACGCCCCCGCGATCGCATCGAGCCGCTCGGTCGTGAGGCGCACCGCCGCGACGATCTCCTGGAACCGCTCGCGCAGGGCGCCGGTTGCGCCCACGAGCTCGTCCACCTCGCACCCCGCGGCCACGCCGGCGGCGCGCACCTCGTCGATCGTCCGCTGCATCGACGTCGCCGCGGCGTTCGACGCCGCGAGACGCTCCCGGGTCACCTCCGCCAGCTTCCGCACCTCGTCGGCCACCACCGCGAACCCCCGGCCGGCCTCGCCGGCCCGGGCCGCCTCGATCGCGGCGTTCAACGCCAGCAGGTTGATCTGGTCCGCTGTCTGGCGCAGCGCCCCGGAGATCTCCCCGATCTCCGACGACGTCTGCTGCAGCGCCCCCGCGGCGTCGGCGAGCCGCCCCGTCGCCTCACTCACCCGCCCGACCGACCCCTCCGCGCTGCCCAGCGCCTCCATGCCCTCCAGAGCCGTGCGATTCGCCGCATCGGACTGCCCCGACGCACCGCCCACGTCCGCCGCGACCTGCTGGGCGGTCGCCGTCATCTGCTGCACCGACGCCGCCGACTGCTCCGCCGCCGCGGCGAGCTCCCCCGCCAGTGCGTCCAGCTCGTCGCGGATCTCCCGCTGGTTCTCCTCGTGCTGCCGCACCTCGGCGAGCGCCGTCTTCAGGGCGTCGGTGAAGTACACGGCGACGGTCCCCTCGTCGAACGCCAGCGCCTTGTCGAGGGCGGTGAAGAGCCGCAGGATCTCGTCGGGGGAGCGGCGCACCCGCCCCTTCCCGTCCGCCTCCAGCAGCGCGGCGAGCCATGCGTGCCGCACCGCCTGCAGCTGCGCCATGTACGCGTCGATCGGCAGGTCGATCCGCTCGTGCACCTTCGCGATGCGGCGCCGGCCGGCGACGTGCTCCGGCCCCAGGGTCGTGGTCGCGAAGTCCAGGATGTACTGGCGCAGCGTGCCCTTCAGCCGCTCCACCGTGGAGTGGCTCTGCACCAGCTCCGCCAGCTCCGGCACCGCCATGAGGCGCGTGTAGAACCGGTCGACCGCGCCGGCGACCGTGGCGTGGAGCAGCGGCGCGGCCTCCCCCAGCGCCGACAGCGTCCCCCCGTCGATCTCCAGCAGCGCCTTGCGGTGCGCGTCCGTGAACCACGACGCGCCCGCGCCGCGCCCGGCGGCGGGAGCGGATGTGACCGGGTGCGTGCTCATCGGATCTGCCTCCCTTTGGCGGCCGCCTGCGGGATGCCACGGGCCCGGCGGCGTCGTCTCCCTCGCCATCGGGGGTCGGGAAGCCGCCCGGAATGGGCATTTCCTCGCGCCCGCGCGATCTGGCGGCTGCGAGGCCCCGCCGGACGCCAAGCTGCCCGGTCCGCCGATTCCGCGTGCATGCGCCGTCCTCGGTCGGGCCGGCATTCCCGATGCCGGCCCTCCCCGCATCCTCGTCCGGCGGCCGTTTCGCACGCCAGATCTCGGGGTCCGGAGCGGCGCATCAGACGATGGCGTCCGCCACGCGCTTGATGCCCTCGGCGAGGGTCGCGACCTCCGTCGACCCCCGCCCCGTCTCCTCCGTGGTCGCGGCGACCTGGTGCGAGGCCGCGGCGATGGCCTCCAGGCTGTGCGTCGTGCCGTCCACGGCCGCGACGATGTCCCGGAACCGTTCCCGCAGGCTCTCCGTCGCGGAGACGAGGCGCTCCACCTCGGCGCCCGCGCCCTCCCCGGAGACGCGCACGTCCTCGATGGTGCGCTGCATCCCCTCGATGGCGTCGTTCGACTCGACGAGCCGGGCCTGGGTCGCCTCCGCGAGCTTCCTCACCTCCTCCGCCACCACCGCGAAGCCGCGCCCGGCATCCCCGGCGCGGGCCGCCTCGATCGCCGCGTTCAGGGCGAGCAGGTTGATCTGGTCCGCGGTCTGGCGGAGCATCGCGCTGATGCGGCCGATCTGGGAGGAGCCCTCCTCCAGGGCCGAGGCGGACTCGCCGAGCCGCGCGGTCGCGTCGCGCACGCGGCCCACCGACCCCTCCGCCTCCTCCAGGGCACCGACCCCGTCCGCGGCGATCCGGGACGCCGTCGCCGCCTGCTCCGACGCGGCGTTCACCTCCCCGGCGACCTGACCGGCGGTCGCGCTCATCTCCTCCACCGCCGCCGCGGACTGCTCCGCCGCGGCCGCGAGCTGCTCCGCGAGGGCGTTCAGCTCCACCTGCACCGCCGACTTCGCGTCGAGGGCGTCGGTGAAGTACAGGCACACCGTCCCCTCGTCGAACGTCAGGGCGCGGTCGAGGGCGACGTACAGGCGCATGATCTCCTCGGTGCCGCGGGCGGGCCGCCCCTTGCGCCCCGGCGCGAGGAGCGCCCGCAGCCACATCTCGCGGATCGCCGACACCTGCGCGAGGTACGCGTCGATCGGCAGGTCGATGCGGTCGTGCATCCGCGCGATCTTCTTGCGGTCCTCGACGTGCTGGTCGCCGAGGGTGGTGCGGGTGAAGTCGAGGACGTAGCGCTTCAGCGTCTGCGAGAGACGGTCGACGCCGGAGTGCCGGTCGACGAACGCCCGCAGGGACGGCACGGCCATGATCCGCCGGTAGAACTCGGCGACGATGTCGTCGACGGCGGCCTCGAGCGCCGGGGCGCCCTCCCTGAGCGCCGCGATCGTCTGCTCGTCGATCCCGATGAGCGACCGCCGGTCGTCCTCGTGGAACCAGCGCTCCTTGCGGGCGCCGGCCACCGCCCCCTGCATCACGTCGCCAACGTGCATCGCGCGCTCCCCTCGTCGTGCGGGCCATACCCGAGGGGCGCGGACGTCGGGGACGGGGAGCGCCGGGCGGCGCGACGTTCGCGGTGCATGCCTCTCGGTGCTACCGAGGCATTCGGTCCCCCGACCGGGGCGATCGACAGTACATTCGGCCCGATTTCACGGGCCGAATGTCACAACCCTGGCTTGGCGACCATGGCCCAGATGACGACGAGCAGCACGAGCAGCTCCACCCGGGACACGAGGAGGATGCGGCGGATCCCGGCCTGGGCGGCGGGCGACGACGGCCCCTCCGCCGCGACGACGCGGGAGACCCGCCCGGACTGCGGGCCGATGAAGAGCATCCCGACGAGGAACGAGAACGCCCAGCCGGCGAACCCCATGGAGATCCAGGGATCGCCGAAGCTCCAGTCCCCCTCGCTCGCCGCCCAGACGCCGGAGCCGAGCGCGAGGAGCGACGCGGGGGCGAACACCCGGGTGCCGACCCACTCGACGTCGCGGGCGAAGCCCACGGTGCGCTCCGGGCTGCCGGCCGACACGACGCGGACGGCGAGGATGTTCAGGGCGGCCCCGCCGCCCACCCACACGACGGCCATCACCACGTGGATCAGGAGGAGAGTCTCGTAGCGCGTCATCGTCCCTTCCCTCCGCTCGCGCCGGTGCCGCAGGTCACTGCGGCCGGGTGATCGCCCCCTCCGACGCCGGCGCGACGAGCGCCGCGTACTTGGCGAACACGCCCTGCGTGTACCGGGGCGGCGGCGGCGCCCAGTCGCGCATCCGCGCCGCGATCTCGTCGTCGGACAGCTCGACGCGCAGCTCCCGGGCCGCGACGTCGACCACGATCGTGTCGCCGTCGCGCAGCGCCGCGATCGGTCCGCCGCGCACCGCCTCCGGGCAGATGTGGCCGACCATCAGGCCGTGCGTGGCGCCGGAGAAGCGCCCGTCGGTGAGAAGCGCGACCTCGTCGCCGAGGCCCTCCCCCACGAGCGCCGCGGTGACGTGCAGCATCTCCCGCATCCCGGGGCCGCCGGCGGGACCCTCGTAGCGGATCACGACGACGTCGCCCGAGCGGATCGTGCGCGCCTTGACCGCGGCGAAGCACTCCTCCTCGCTCTCGAACACCCGCGCCGGGCCGCGGTGCAGCAGCCGCTCGTGGCCGGCGAGCTTCACGACGCACCCGTCGGGCGCGAGGTTGCCGCGCAGGATCGCGACGCCGCCCGTGGGCTTGATCGGGGTCTCGATCGGCACGACGACCTTCTGCCCCGGGGTCTCCACCACGGCGTCGGCGACCTCGCCGAGGGTGGGCCCGCCGACGGTGGGGGTGCCCGCGTGGATGAGTTCCCGCTTCTTCAGCTCCCGCGCGACGAGGGCGACGCCGCCGGCCGCGTGGATGTCGGTGGCGACGTACTCGCCGCCCGGCTTGAGGCTCGCGACGATCGGGGTGCGCGCCGCGATCTCGTCGAACTCGTCGATGCTGAGCGGCACGCCGAACTCGCGGGCGATCGCGAGCATGTGCAGCACGCCGTTCGTGGAGCCGCCGGTCGCGGCGATCGCGGCGATCGCGTTCTCGATGGCCTCGCGGGTGACGATGGTGCGGGGACGCACGTCGTCGCGCACGAGGCGCATCGCGATCCGGCCGGCCTCGGCGGCGGCCGCGTCCTTGGCGGGGTCCAGCGCCGGGATGCCGTTCAGGCCGGGCGGGCTGATGCCGAGGAACTCGAGCGCCGTGGACATGGTGTTGGCGGTGAACTGGCCGCCGCAGGCGCCGGCGCCGGGGCAGGCGGCGCCCTCCAGCTCCAGCAGGTCCTCGTCGCTGATCCGCCCGACGGCGTGGGCGCCGACGCCCTCGAAGACGTCCTGGATCGTGACGTCCCGGCCGCGGAAGCGGCCCGGCGCGATCGACCCGTTGTAGAGGACGACCCCGGGGATGTCGAGCCGGCCGAGCGCCATGACCGCCGCGGGGATCGTCTTGTCGCAGCCGACGAGGCAGACGATGCCGTCGAACATGTGGCCGCGGGCGACGAGCTCGATCGAGTCGGCGATCACCTCGCGGGACACGAGGCTGCCGCGCATCCCCTCGGTGCCCATGGACACCCCGTCCGACACGGAGATCGTGTTGAACTCGAGAGGAGTGCCGCCCGCCTCGCGCACGCCGCGCTTGACGTGCTGCGCCAGGTCGCGCTGGTTGAGGTTGCACGGCATCGTCTCGATCCACGTCGTGGCGACGCCGATGAGGGGCCGGGCGAGGTCCTCGTCGCTCAGGCCGATGCCCTTCAGCATCGCGCGCGCCGGGGCGCGCTCGGGCCCGTCGGTGAGGGAGGCGCTGCGGCGCTTCGCGGGGTCGGTGGGACGGCGGTATGGGTTCTGATCGCTCACGGCGGGGGAGACTACCTGTCCGGCGACCCGCCCGGGGCGCCCGGGGCCGGGTCGGGTGCGGCGTGGGCGACGAGCCCCCGGTAATACGTCCATGCGGCCATGACCCGCGACAGGCGCTCGATCTCGTCCTCCAGGAAGTCCTCCCGCCGGGCCGCCTCGGTCAGCGCGACGACGAGGAAGTAGAGGGCGGCGAACCCGGCGAGGAGCGTGGAGACGCGGACGAGCTCCTCGCTGACGACCACGGTGCGGCCCGACACGGTGAGCTCGGCGAGGACGTGCGCGGGGCGCTGCGTCCACGCCTCGGTGAGGGACGCGTCGACGACGAGGACGCCGAACAGGAGGAAGAACGCGCCGATGGCGACGCCGACGGCGAGCACCCGCACCCCGACGGCGACGACCATGGCGACGAGCACGTTGAGCCGCGCCATCCGGCCGAGCGGCGGGGCGGCGGGGTCGATGCCGGCGGCGACGAGCGGCGCGGCGGGCGTGTCGAGGGCGCGCGCCCGGGTGGCGGGCCCCGGTGCGGGGGCGGTGAGGCCCCGAAGCTCGCCGCGCAGGGCGACGACGAGGAAGCCGGTGCCGGTGAGGGCGAACACGACGAGGACGCTGCCGAAGCGCCACCCCTCCAGC
>JBFLWO010000050.1:0-9384 GCA_040757755.1 Actinomycetota bacterium | reverse complement strand
CTTCGCCGCGGGCTTCGCGGCGGCGGGCTTCGCGGCGGCGGGCTTCGCGGCGGCGGCGGGCTTCTTCGCCGCAGCCGACGAGGACTTGCCGGAGACCGTCGTCTTCAGCTGGGAGCCCGCGGTGAACCGGGGGGTCTTCGTCGCCGCGATGCGGATCTTCTCGCCGGTCCGCGGGTTGACCCCGTTCCGCGCCGCGCGGCGCTGCACGCTGAACTTGCCGAAGCCGGTGAGGGAGACCTCCTCGCCCTTCTTCAGCGCCGCGCCGATCTCGTCGATGATGGCGGTGAGGTAACGGCTCGCCTCCGCGTTCGTGGCGTTCGCGCGCTTCGCGACGCGTGCGGCGAACTCGGTCTTGTTCATGGTCCTCCCTTGGATGAGCGTCGGATGGGCCGCCGGGCTCGCCGGCCGACGCGGGGCCCCACCGTCGCGGTACCCGGTGGAACGGCGTCGCCCGGATGCGCGCCCGCGGGGGCGTGCCCGGAATGCGCGTCGTGGTGCGGGACATGGTGGGTGAACAGAGCCGTCGAGGGCGTCGGGACGCCCTCAGGCGGGGACATTACCGCCGTCCTCGGCGGTCAAACGGGATTCCTAACAGGAATCCGGCGCGCCGTCAGCCGCGTGCCGACGGGTTTTTCGCGTCGGAAGGCGGGTGCCGGCGGCGCGTCGCGACGCGGGTGGCGGGCGGCGCGCCCCGGTCGCACGTGTGCGGCGGCGCCACCCGGCCCGGATCGGTCAGGGGATGCGCTCGAGCGCGACGACGGGGATGACCCGCTCCGTCCGCTGCTGGTACTGCCCGAACTGCGGGTACCGGGACGCCTGCTCCGCGTATTTCGCGTCGCGCTCCGCCCCCTCCAGCGGCGTGGCGATGGCGGGGAACGTGTCGGTGCCGTACTCGACGGTCACCGCGGGGTGGGCGCGGAGGTTCAGGTACCAGGCGGGATGCGCCGGGGCGCCGCCCTTCGAGGCGAACACGAGCAGGCGGTCGCCGTCCGGGAGGCACATGAGCGGCGTCGTGTGCGGCTGTCCGGACCGGCGGCCCATGGTGGTGAGGAGCACCATCGGCGCCCCCGCGAACGGGCCGCCCACGCGGCCCGCGTTCGCCCGGAACTCCTCGATGATCGGGGCGTTCATCGCCCTGAACTCGGCGTCGCGCATCGCGGCCCCCTCCCTCGTGGTGCCCGAAGGATTGCGCGGCGGCCTGCCGGAGACCACCGCCGCCGCGGGCGCGGGCATCCGTGCGCGGCCGCGCCACGACATCGAACCCCGTCGCTGCCCCGGCCGAGGCCCCGGCAGCACGGTGGGATTCACGAACGTCGACACGCCGGAGGCCGGGCCCTGCCGCTCCTTCTCGACCTGAACGGGGCCGCCGGGATCATTTGAGGCACACCCGGCTCGGTTCATGCGGAGTTCGCGAACGGGTCGGATCGATGCCGACCACGCCGCCCCGCCGCGTCGCAGACTCCCACCTGATGAAGTCGCAATATCCCGGCTGCCATTTCCGCGATCTCCCGGTCACGGAGTGACCTGCGCGCACTGTGGACTACCTTCCACGCATCGTCGACGGGGAGGTGCGCGAGCTCCTCGCCTCCGCGGGGGCCGTCGTCATCGACGGACCCAGGGCATGCGGAAAGACAGAGACGGCGCGTCAGCACGCCGCGAGCGAAGTCCTCCTCGACGTGGACACGACGGCGGCGGACGTGGTGGCCGTCGATCCGGCTCTCCTCCTCGAAGGAGCGGCGCCTCGATTGCTGGACGAATGGCAGACCTACCCGGCCCTGTGGAATCACGTCCGTCGCGAGGTCGATGCGCGGCGATCGCCCGGCCAGTTCATCCTGACCGGCCCGGCCACGCCGGCCGACGACCACACGCGTCACAGCGGAGCAGGGAGGTTCGCGCGGGTCCGGATGCGCCCGATGACCCTGTTCGAGCTCGACCGCAGCACCGGAGCGATCTCACTCACCGATCTGCTCTCCGGTGGCGGGAGCCGCAGCCCGGACGCTGAGCGCACACTCGACGACCTCGTGGGCGAGGTGGTCCGCGGCGGCTGGCCCGGGCTCCGCCTGCTCGCCCCCGATCGGGCGTCGCGACTGACGCGCGCCTACCTGGATCAGATCTCACGCACGGACATCGTGGGTGTCGACGGTGTGCGCCGCAATCCCGCACAACTCGCGGCCGTCATCGAGAGCGTCGCCCGAAACGTCGCTACCCAGGCGACCCTCACGAGCATCGCGAGCGACGCCTCGGGTCGGGGCATGCCCGTGAGCGACGACACCGCCGGCGAGTACCTTCAGGCGCTGGAGCGCCTCATGGTCGTCGAGGATGTCCCCGCCTGGAACACCCACCTGCGCTCTCGCCACCGCCTCCGCAAGCGGCCCACGCGCCACTTCGTCGACCCGTCGCTCGCCGTCGCTGCACTCGGAGGCACGACGGCCGGCGTGAGGAGGGACCTTCGGACGCTCGGCCTCCTCTTCGAGTCGCTCACGGTTCGGGACCTCCGCGTCTACGCGCAGGCGCTGGGTGGAGAGCTCTTCCGCTACCGGGACGAGAGTGGGCTCGAGGTCGATGCCATCGTCGATGCCGGCGCGACCTGGGGCGCGTTCGAGGTCAAGCTCGGCCCCGGCCAGGTCGACGCCGCGGCCGACAGCCTTCGCCGCTTCGCGCAGCGCGTCGACACGTCGGCAAGGGGGGAGCCGGCCGTGCTGGGCGTCATCGTCGGAAGCGGCCTCGGCTACGTTCGTGCCGATGGCGTGCATGTCGTGCCGATCTGGTCGCTCGGTCCGTGAGCTCAACCGCCCCGCCATGCACGCCGAGGTCGGCTCGCGCCCGTACGGCCGGCCCGCGTCGTCCAGGAACGTCGAGCGGTCACTCGCGCGGGTCTTCGGAAACACGAACGGGGCAGCCATCCTCGGCTGCCCCGTGGCGGGGGTAATGGCACGCGCGGCAGGATTCGAACCTGCGACCTCTGGCTCCGGAGGCCAGCGCTCTATCCACTGAGCTACGCGCGCTCGGTCTGCGAGTCTAGCGGAGCGCCACCCCAGGAGGGCTCACGGACCACGGGAGGAGGACACGCATGGCCGCGGAGGACGATCGAGAGGTGCTCGCGACGCAGCTCGCCGCGTCGGTCCTGACGTCGCGGGTGGGGGCCGCGGCGGGACGGCCGAACGCCCTCGAGGCGGTCGACGCCGCCGCGTACTACCGCATCGTCCTCGCGGAGATCCGCGACGGGCTCGGGCTCCCGCCGCGCCCGCCGGCGGACGGGGGATGACGGCGACGCGGGTCGCCGTCGTCTCGGACACGCACTTCCCGCGCCGGGGGACCCGCCTGCCCGACGCGTGCCGCGCCGCGATCGCCGGCGCGGACCTCCTCATCCACGCCGGCGACCTCGCCGACGCCGCCGCCCTCGCGCACCTGAGGTCCCTCGGACCGCCGCTCGTCGCCGTCCACGGCAACGCCGACGACGCCGCCGTGCGCGCCGCCCTGCCCGCCACCGCCGAGGTCGACGCCGGGGGCCTCACGATCGGGGTGGTCCACGACGCCGGACCGCAGGTGGGGCGGCGGGAGCGGCTCCGCGCCCGCTTCCCCGGCGCGGACCTCGTCGTGTTCGGCCACAGCCACATCCCGCTCCTCGACGTCGCCGAGGACGGCTTCCTGATCCTCAACCCCGGCTCCGCGACCGACCGGCGCCGCCAGCCGCGCCACACCATGGCGGAGATCCTGATCCACGGGACGCGCCCGCCGCGGATCCGCTTCCTCGCCGTCGACGCGCCCGCCGGGCCGCTCCCCGACGGGCTCGTGCGCGGCGGCCCACACGCCCCGCGCGGGTAGGATCACCGCCGGGTGGATCTCTACGTCACGTTCATCGGGACGGCGGCCTCGGTCCCGAGCGCGGCGCGCGGGACGTCGGCGACGCTCATCTCCCGCGGCGGCGACAGGTGGCTCGTGGACTGCGGCGAGGGCACGCAGCGCCAGCTGCTGCGCTCCGGCCTGGGACTCGTCGACCTCGACCTCATCCTCGTCACGCACCTGCACCTCGACCACTACCTCGGGCTGCCGGGCCTCCTCAAGACCTACGGGCTGCGCGGGCGGGAACGCCCCCTGCGCATCGGCGGGCCGCGGGGCCTCGCCCGGCTCGTCGACCGGCTGCGCCCCGTCTTCGGCCGCACCCCGTTCCCCCTGGAGATCGCCGACTGGGACCCCGGCACCGTGTGGCGCACCGACGGGGCGCGGATCGACGCGTTCCCCACCGAGCACGGCGTCCCGTCCCTCGGCTACGCCCTCGTGGAGGAGTCCCGGCCTGGCGCGTTCGACGTCGACGCCGCACGGGCCCTCGGCATCCCCCCCGGGCCGCTCTACGGGCGGCTGCAGCGCGGCGAGGAGGTCACCCTCGACGACGGACGCGTCATCCGCCCGGACGAGGTGGTGGGGGAGGCCCGGCAGGGGCGCACCGTCGTCATCACCGGCGACACGCGTCCGTGCGCCGCGACGCTCGTCGCCGCGAAGGGCGCGAGCCTCCTCGTGCACGAGGCGACGTTCGTGGACGAGGACGCCGACCGCGCCGCCGACACGCGCCACTCCACCGCC
Organism: Actinomycetota bacterium; assembly: GCA_040757755.1. Lineage (GTDB taxonomy): Bacteria > Actinomycetota > Thermoleophilia > Miltoncostaeales > Miltoncostaeaceae > JBFLWO01. Next base: position 4,803 of record JBFLWO010000050.1, on the reverse strand, counting down.
GCGCAGGCCGCCGCCGTCGCGCGGGACGCCGGAGTCGACCTTCTCGCCCTCACCCACATCTCCACCCGCCACCACCCGCGGGAGGTGCGGGAGGAGGCGGAGCGGGTCTTCGACCGGGTGCACGTCGCGCGGGACTTCGACCAGGTGGAGATCCCGTTCCGGGAGCGCGGAGGCCCCGTCGTGCGCTCCCTCCGGGACCGGTCCGCCGCCGCCCCGCCCGCGCCTCCCGCCGGCCCGCCGGATGAGGCGCCGGACCCGCGTGCTACCGTTGCCGCCGACGACCTTTAACGCCGGTCCCGTGAGGCCGGGAAGGAGCCGCGATGACCACACCTGACGCACCCCCCCGGCTCGTCCACGCCCCGCGCGGCTGAGCCCCGTGGCCGCGAAGGTGCTGGTCGACTCCGACCAGCTTCGCCGTACCGTCGCGCGGATGGCCCACGAGATCGTCGAGCGACATGACGACGCCAGAGAGGTCGCGCTCGTCGGGATCCACACCCGCGGCGTCCCGATCGCGAAGCGCCTCGCCGACCTGATCGAGCGGTTCGGCGGGCACCGGCCCGCCCTCGGCAGCGTCGACATCGCGCTGTACCGCGACGATGTCGGCGTCGGCGGGCCGCGCCGCTCCCTCATGCCGGTCGTCGGCGACACGATCCTCGACTTCGACATCTCCCGCCACACCGTCGTCCTCGTCGACGACGTCCTCTACACGGGACGGACGATCCGCGCCGCGATCGACGCCGTCTTCGACTACGGCCGCCCGCCGGCCGTGCGGCTCGCCACCCTCGTGGACCGGGGGCACCGCGAGCTGCCCATCCGCCCGGACTACGTCGGGAAGAACCTGCCGACCTCCCGGGCGGAGCGCGTCACCGTCCATCTCGCCGAGATCGACGGCGTCGATGAGATCCTTCTCGAGGAGGGACCCGAATGAGGCGACGCTCGCTCCTGTCCGTCTCCGGCCTCGACCGCGCCGACATCGCCCGGATCCTGCGCACCGCGGGCCGGTTCGCCGAGGTCGCGACCCGCGACGTGAAGAAGGTGCCGACGCTGCGGGGCCGCACCGTCGTGAACCTGTTCCTCGAGGCGTCCACCCGCACCGCCACCTCCTTCGAGCTGGCGGCGAAGCGCCTGTCCGCCGACGTCGTCACCGTCAAGGGCGGCGGCTCCAGCATGGAGAAGGGCGAGACCCTCAAGGACACGATCCTCACCCTGAACGCGTACGAGCCGGACGTGTTCATCATCCGCCACCCGCACGCCGGCGCGTGCGAGCTCGCCGCCCGCCACACCGAGGCGGCCGTGCTGAACGCCGGGGACGGGAAGCGGGAGCACCCCAGCCAGGCGCTGCTCGACCTGTACACGGTGGAGCGCGAGGTCGGGCCGATCGACGGGCTGCACGTCGCCTACGTCGGCGACGTCGCGCACTCCCGCGTCGCCCGGTCCGGCATCGCCGCGTTCCGCACCATGGGGGCCGCCGTCACGCTCGTCGGCCCGCCGTCACTCATCCCGCGCGACGCGAAGGAGGCCTTCGGCGTTGAGACGTCCACCGACATCCGTGACGTGGCGTCCGCCGACGTCGTCTACGTCCTGCGCATGCAGCGCGAAAGGATGGGCGCCGGCGGGTTCGTGCCGTCCCTGCGCGAGTACGCGTCCCGCTACATGGTGAGCCACGAGCGGCTGCGGCCCGGCCAGCGGGTGATGCACGCCGGCCCGATCAACCGCGGCATCGAGATCTCCGACGCCGTCGCCGACGACCCGGCGGCGCTCATCCAGCAGCAGGCCGCGAACGGCCTCGTGGTGCGGATGGCGATCCTCTACGACCTGCTCGTCGAGCCGGAGTCCGGCGGCGACCCGACCGCGGCCCGCGAGGCGCTCGCGACGGTGGCCGCCTCGTGACGGCGCGCCTCGCGCAGCGCCCCGGCGACCCCGCGTCCCTCGTCCTGGAGGGCGTGCGGGTCCTCGACCCCGTCGCCGGCATCGACCGGGTCGGCGACCTCGTCGTGCGCGACGGGGTGATCGGCGGGGCCCCCGACGGGCTGGAGCGCGTCGACGCGCGCGGCCTCACCGCCGTCCCCGGCTTCGTCGACCCGCACGTGCACCTGCGCACCCCCGGCCAGGAGGAGGCGGAGGACATCGCCAGCGGCTCCCGGGCCGGTGCCGCCGGCGGGTACGTCGCCATCGTGGCGATGCCGAACACCCGCCCCGTGGTGGACTCGGCCTCGACCCTCGGCTCCCTGATCGAGCGCGCGTCGCGGGAGGCCGTGATCCCCACCGGCTTCTACGCGGCGATCACCGTCGGGCAGGAGGGGCGCGGGCTCACCGAGCAGGGCGAGCTCGCCGACCTGGGGGCCGCCGGCTTCACCGACGACGGACGCCCCGTCGCCGACGCCCTCGTGTTCCGCCGCGCCCTCGAGTACCAGCGCGTCACGGGGCTGCCGCTCGTGCTGCACGAGGAGGACCCGGCCCTGTCGGGCAGCGGCGTCATGCACGAGGGGGTCGTGTCGAGCCGCCTCGGCCTCGCCGGCATCCCGGCGGTGAGCGAGAGCGTCGCCGTCGCCCGCGACGCCGCCCTCGCGGCCTACGAGGGCGGACGCATCCACGTCTGCCACGTGTCGGCCCGCGCCACGGTGGACGTCCTCCGGGCGGCGCGTCAGGCGGGGGTGCGGATCACGGCGGAGGTCACGCCCCACCACCTCGTCCTCACCGACGAGGCGGTCGCGTCCCTCGACCCGGCGCGCCACAAGATGAACCCGCCGCTGCGGGCGGAGGACGACCGGCAGGCGCTCATCGACGCCCTCGTCGACGGCACGATCGACTGCGTCGCCACCGACCACGCCCCCCACGCGGCGCACCTCAAGGAGGCGCCGTTCGAGCAGGCGCCGTTCGGGGTGACCGGCCTCGAGACCGCCTTCGCGGTCCTGTACACGCGGCTCGTGCAGACCGGCGTGCTGCCGCTGGAGCTGCTCGTGCGGAGGATGAGCGCCGACGCGGCCCGCGTCGTCGACCTCCCGCAGCCGACGCTGGCGGACGGCGCCCCGGCGAACCTCGCCGTGCTCGACCTTTCCGCCCGCTGGACGGTCGGCGACGGCGGCTTCCAGAGCCGGTCCACGAACTCCTCGTTCCTGGGGGAGGAGCTGACCGGGCAGGTGACCATGACGATCGCGGGGGGGCAGGTGGCATGGAGGCGGTAACGGCATCCCGGCACGCGGCGCTCCTGCGGCGCGACGACACGGGCCTCATCGTCGTCGACGTGCAGGAGGCGTTCCGCCCCGTGATCGACGGCTTCGACGCGATGGTGCGCAACGTCGGCATCCTCGCGGAGGGCTTCGGGGTGCTGGGGCGCCCCGTGCTCGTCAGCGAGCAGTACCCGGCGGGGCTCGGGGCGACGGTGCCCGAGCTGGCCGGCCGGCTGCCCGAGGGGCGCGTCCTCGTCGAGAAGATGCGGTTCTCCGCCTGCGGGGTCGCCGGGTTCGACGAGGCGCTCGCCGCCGCCGGCTGCGGCGCCTGGGTCGTGTGCGGGATCGAGACGCACGTGTGCGTCAACCAGACCGTCCACGACCTTCTGTCGCGCGGCTACGAGGTGCACGTGGCGGAGGACGCCGTGTCGTCGCGCAGCGCCGCGAACCGGCGGGTGGGGCTGGAGAAGATGGTGGCCGCGGGGGCCCGCGCGACGAGCGCCGAGACGGCCCTCTTCGAGATGCTCGAGGAGGCCGGCTCCCCGGAGTTCAAGGCGATCTCCAGGCTGGTCCGCTGAGCGCGGGGCGTGCCGGCGGCGGGCGCGGACGCGCCGTCGTCGTCCTCGAGGACGGGTTGGTCCTGCACGGCCGGGCGGCCGGGGCGGACGGCACGGCGCTCGGGGAGATGGTCTTCACGACGGGGATGTGCGGCTACCAGGAGGCGGTCAGCGACCCCTCCTACATGGGGCAGATCCTGACGTTCGCCGCCCCGATGATCGGCAACTACGGCACGGGCCCGTCGTTCATGGAGAGCCACCGCCCGTGGGTGGAGGCGGTCGTGATGACGGCGGCGGGGGACGCGCCGGGCGCCGCGGGCCCCGTGGGGTGGCGCACCTGGTGTCGCGAGCAGGGCATCGTGGCGGTCGACGACGTCGACACCCGCGCCATCGTGCGGCGCCTGCGCGACCGCGGGGCGATGCGCGGCGGCGTGTCCACGGAGCTCACCGCCGACGAGCTCCTCGACCGGGTCCGCGCCCACCCCGTCCTCGACGGGCGCGACCTCGCGTCGGAGGCGGCACGCGAGCTGACGGGGGCGGGCCGCGCCGCGTGGCCGGCCGGCACGGACGGTCCGCGCGTCGTGGCGATCGACTGCGGGATGAAGCTCAGCATCGCCGCGGGCCTCGTCGGCGCCGGCTGCCGCCTGGAGGTGGTGCCGGCCGGGACCACCGCCGAGGAGGTCCTGGCGCGCGGCCCCGACGGGATGTTCGTGTCGAACGGGCCCGGCGACCCGGGCGCCGTCGACGGGGTCGTCGAGTGCCTGCGCGGCGTCGTCGGCCGCGTGCCGGTGTTCGGCATCTGCATGGGTCACCAGCTCCTCGGCCGGGCCCTCGGCCTGCGGACGGAGCGGCTGCCGTTCGGCCACCGCGGGGCGAACCACCCGGTGCGGCGTGCCGACGACGGCGGCGTGGAGATCACGGTGCAGAACCACGGCTACGCGGTCGCCGCGGACGCCCTGCCGGACGGGGTGCGCATCACCCGCACCAGCCTGTTCGACGGGTCCGTGGAGGGGCTCGAGGTGCCGGAGCTCCGCGTCTCGTCGGTCCAGTACCACCCGGAGGCGCGGCCCGGGCCG
>JBFLWO010000049.1:0-9402 GCA_040757755.1 Actinomycetota bacterium | reverse complement strand
TCCTGGCATCCGGCCAACACAGACCGGGCCAGGCTCACCAACTCCCCCACCACCCCGCCACCCACACCCCACAGGGGGTCAAATCTCAACCGGCGAAGGGGGGTCACTTTCTCACCGGCGCCGACACCGGGGTGCCCGGTCTTGCTAGCCTGCCCCGTCCGGAGGGGTGGCAGAGCGGTCGAATGCGGCGGTCTCGAAAACCGTTTCGGGGTTTCGGCTCCGACGAGGGTTCAAATCCCTCCCCCTCCGCTCGCTCCGCCCGCGGCTGACAGCTCGCGTCGTCGACGACGGCCCAAGTCGGGTTCTCGACCGGTCCTCGTCGCGCGTCGCCGCGATCACCGCGGCTCTGCCCGTGTCCTCGGCGTGTCCTCGCGGGTGGGTCGTGCCGGGCTCAGCCCGCGCGGGTTGGTGCTCTGCTCCGGACGTTGCCGATCGCCCCGTTGCAGCCGGACATGCTGCAAGCTAACTTGTCAACGTCTGTGCTGAGCTGGTCATCGCGCCCAGCGCACGCAAGCACGGGATCGGCGATGTGGACATCCGCGACGCGTTCACCCATCCGATGCGCGTCTTCGAGCTCGACGAGGGGCTCATCATGCTGATCGGCGCCGGCGCCATCGGCGAGCCGCTCGAGATCGGCGCCGTCCAGTCGCCGACAGGTCCGGTGATCGTGCATGCCATGAAGGCGCGCGAGAAGTTCCTGAGGTGACCCGCATGCCGCGAACGCTCCAAGACATCCTCGATCACGCCGACGAGCTCGCGAAGCGCTTCGAGGACTACGAGCCCAAGCCCGGCGACGAGCGGGATCCGGAGGCCTTCGCCGCCGTGCGACGAGCCGTCGCCGCCCGCGCCGATGCCGAGCGCTCCCTGCGGGATGCCGTCGCCGCGGCGCGCAGCCGCGGCTGCTCCTGGCGCACGATCGGGTCGCTCCTCGGCACCTCGGGAGAGGCGGCACGTCAACGCTACGGCGTGAGGGCGCGAGCCAGGTAACCGAGCCCAGCCGGGCACCGCGTCCGGCGGCGGAGGGCTGTCGTGCCGGGGATCCACCCCAGCGGTCGCCGAAGCCAGGCCTCCCCGGTCAGCCGGGAGCGGCGGCCGCCCGCTCGAGCTCCGCGATCTCGATCTTCCGCATCTGCAGCATCGCGCGCATCACGCGCTGGGTGGTCTCCGGGTCCGGGTCGCCGAGGAGCTCGACGAGGCGCCGGGGGACGATCTGCCAGGACACGCCGAAGCGGTCCTTCAGCCACCCGCAGGGGCCGTGCTCGCCGCCGTCGCCGAGGCGGCTCCAGTAGTGGTCGACCTCCTCCTGGGTGCGGCAGTCGACCTGGAAGGAGAGCGCCTCGGTGAAGGTGAACTGCGGGCCGCCGTTCAACGCGATGAACCTCTGCCCGTCGAGCTCGAAGTCGACGGTCATGACGGACCCCGCCTCCCGCGGCCCGGCCTCCCCGTAGCGGGAGACCGCCAGCACCCGGGAGCTCGGGAACACCGACGTGTAGAACTCCGCCGCCTCCTCCCCCTCGGTGTCGAACCACAGGCACGGGGTGATCGCCGTCATCTGGCCGTCCTTTCGCGCGCCGGCCCCGGGGGCCGCCGGTCGGGTGTCGTGCACGGTAGACCGCGCCGCCGGCGCGATGTCATCGCTCCCCGCCGGCCACGTCGGACGCGACCACCGTCACCGGCACGCGCTGCGCCGCGTTGTTCGCGTAGCCGCCCACGTTCCACGCGGGCTCGTCCGGCTGCGCGTCGCCCCGCGCGTCGCGGGCGCGGCAGCGAAGCTCGTGGACGCCCGGCGCCGCGTCCCACTCCAGGCTCCACCGGCACCACGCCCACGGCGACTCGACGTCACGCTCGATCCGGGCGGGCCTCCACGTGCGCCCCGCGTCGGTCGACACGTCGACCGCGACGACCGGCCCCGACCCCGACCATGCGCGCCCCTCCAGCAGGCACGTTCCGGCGGTGAGGGTGCGGGCCCGCGTCGGGAAGTGCGGGAGCCCCGGCGGCACCATCAGCGCCCGCGGCAGCATCCGCGTCGCCGGGACGCCCGGGTCGTCCTCGTCGCGGCGCACCCGGTACGCCGCGACCTGCTGCATCCCCGTGAACGGCCGGTCGACGACGGCGACCTCCACCAGCCACTTCACGTTCGCCATCCCGTACCAGCCGGGCACCACGAGCCGCAGGGGGAAGCCGTGCTGCGGCGGAAGCGGCCGCCCGTTCACCTCATAGGCGAGCACCACGTCGTCGCGCACCGCCTCCGCGAGGGGGAGGCTCCGCGCGAACCGTTGCGTCACGCCCCCCTCGATGCCGCGGTCCGCGCCGGTGAACACGACCTCGACCGCGGCGTCGCGCACGCCGCACTCCACCAGGACGTCCCGCAGCGGCACGCCCCGCCAGCGGGCCGTGCCGACCGCCTCGTCCAGCCACGGCTGGCTGAACGCCCGCGGCGCGAGGTGCGCCCGGCCGTTGCCGGCGCACTCCATCGTCACCGTCACCTCCACCGCCGGCCGCGCCCGGATCTCGTCAAGGGTGAAGGCGCGCGGGCACGCCACCCGCCCGCCGACGGCGAGCCGCCACGACGCGACGTCCACCGCGGGGATGTCGTAGTGGATCAGGAGGTAGTGCAGCCCCATCGGGGTCACGGGGTGCCGCAGCGCCTCCAGGGGCATCCCGTGGTTGCGTGCCGCGAGCCGGAGCTCCTCGATGCGAAACGGCTGCTCCACGATCGCCCTCCCGCGAGCGGGACGCCCCACAGGGTAGTGGTGACGGGTTCGCGGCACCGCCGCACGGGAACAAGACCAGCGACGTGGAGGACAGCACCCACGACGTGGTGATCGTCGGCGGCGGCGCCGCAGGGCTGCGCGCCGCGATCGCCGCCGTGGAGGAGGCGCCGGATGCGAGCGTCGCCCTCGTCTCGAAGGTGTACCCCATGCGCAGCCACACCGTCGCGGCGGAGGGCGGTGCCGCCGCCGTGCTGCGCGACGACGACAGCCTGGACCTCCACGCGGCCGACACGATCCGCGGCGGCGACTGGCTCGCCGACCAGGACGCCGTCGAGGCGTTCGTCGCGGAGGCCGCCGGGGAGCTGCAGCGGCTGGAGCGGTGGGGCTGCCCGTGGAGCCGGGACCCGGACGGGCGGATGGCGGTCCGCGCGTTCGGCGGGATGAGCGTGCGGCGCACCGCGTTCGCCGCCGACAAGACCGGCTTCCACATGCTGCACACCCTGTTCCAGACGTCCCTCCGCCACGACGCGATCGTCCGCTACGACGAGGTGTTCGCCACGCGCCTCCTCGTGGAGGACGGGCGCTGCCGGGGCGTCGCCGCGCTCGACGTGCGCGACGGGCGGATGCGGTGCCTCGGGGCCGGGGCGGTGGTCCTGTGCACCGGCGGCGCGGGGCGCATCTACCGGTTCACCACGAACGGCGCCGTCAACACGGGGGACGGGATGGCGCTCGCCTACCGCGCGGGCGTGCCGTTGAAGGACATGGAGTTCGTCCAGTACCACCCCACCGGCCTGCCGGGCAGCGGCATCCTCATCACGGAGGCGGCCCGCGGCGAGGGCGGGTGGCTGGTGGACCGGGAGGGGCGCCGCTTCCTCGCCGACTACATCCCCGGGAAGATGGAGCTCGGCCCCCGCGACATCCTGTCGCGCGCCGTCACGGTCGAGATCGAGGAGGGGCGCGGCATCGACGGCCGCCACGGCCCGCACGTCCACCTCGACCTGCGCCACGTCGGGGAGGACGTCATCGACCGGCGGCTGCCGTTCGTGCGCGAGCTCGCCCGCGACTACGCGGGCGTCGACCCGGTGCGCGACCCGATCCCCGTCCGCCCCGTCGTGCACTACATGATGGGCGGGGTCGACACGGACGCCGCGGGCCGCACCGCGCTGCCCGGCCTGTTCGCGGCGGGCGAGACGGCGTGCGTCAGCATCAACGGCGCGAACCGGCTCGGGTCGAACAGCCTCAGCGAGTGCCTCGTCTTCGGGGCCCGGGCCGGCGCGCAGGCGGTGCGCGACGCCCGCGACGCGGGCCCGCCACCCGCGAACCCGCTTCTGGCGCTGGCGCGGGACGAGGCTCGCCGGCTGCGTGCCGCCTACCTGGAGCGGGAGGGCGGCGGGGAGCGGGTCGGGCGGCTGCGGGGCGCCCTGCAGGAGGCGATGGAGGCCGGCGCCGGCGTGTTCCGCAGCGCCGACACCCTGCTGGCGGCCGCCGACGGGCTGCGGGGGCTGCGGGAACGGATGGGGCGCGTGGCGCTCGACGACCGCGGAGCCGTGTTCAACACGGAGCTCACCGCCGCGCTGGAGCTGGAGAACATGCTCGACGTCGCCGACGCCGTCGTCGCCGCCGCGATCGCCCGGTGCGAGTCCCGCGGCGCCCACGCCCGCCGCGACCACCCGGCGCGCGACGACGCGCGGTTCGCGCGCCACAGCCTCGCGACACGCGGGGAGGACGGGCCGCGCATCGCGTGGCGGGACGTCACGATCACCCGGTGGCCGCTCGCGGAGCGCGCCTACTGATGGCCGGCGGCACGATCGAGCTCCGCGTGACGCGGTACCGGCCGGACCGCTCCCCCACCCCCTGGGTCGACACGTTCCGCGTGCCGTACGACGACGACACCGTCGTGCTCGACGCCCTGAACCACGTGAAGGACGAGGTGGACGGCACCCTCACGTTCCGCTGGTCGTGCCGGATGGGGGTGTGCGGCTCGTGCGGGATGATGATCGGCGGGGAGCCGCGCCTCTCCTGCGGCGCGTTCCTCAGGGACCTCGCCCCCGGGCCCGTCACGGTGGAGCCCCTCCGGCACTTCCCGGTGCTGCGCGACCTCGTCGTCGACACCGACGACTTCCTGGAGGCGCTGCGCGAGGTGCGCCCGTGGCTCATCCCGCGGCGCGACGCGGCGGACGGCGACGGGGAGGGGCGCCAGACCCCTGCGCAGGTCGACGCCTACCGGCAGTTCAGCATGTGCATCAACTGCATGCTGTGTTACGCCGCCTGCCCCGTGTACGGCCAGGACCGCACGTTCCTCGGTCCCGCCGCGATCGCCCTGGCGCACCGCTACGACATGGACTCGCGGGACGGCGGCCGCGACGTGCGGCGCCGCATCCTGGGGCGCGACGAGGGGGTGTGGGAGTGCACGTTCGTCGGGGAGTGCAGCGCCGTGTGCCCGAAGGGCGTCGACCCGGCCGCGGCGATCCAGCGGTCGAAGGTCGACCTGGCGCTGCGCGCGTGGCGCGTGGTGTGGCCGGCGGGGGCGGGGCGGTGACGGCGCCGCCCCGCACCGGCGGGCTCCTCCCCCCCATGCCGCGCACGTGGTGGCTGCGCAGCGCCGCGTACCGGCGTTTCGCGGCGCGCGAGCTCACCTCCGTGTTCGTCCTCGCGTTCACGGTGGTGATGCTTCTGTTCCTGCTCGCCCTGTCGCGCGGCCCGCGTGCCTACGGACGGTTCCTGGGGTGGCTCGGCTCGGCGGGGGCGATGGCGCTCTTCGCGGCCATCCTCGCCGCCGGCCTCTACCACACGCTCACGTGGTTCCGGTTGAGCGCGCAGGTGCAGGTGGTGCGGGTGCGCGGCCGGGTCGTGCCCCGCGGCGCCGTCGCCGCGACCCTCACCGCGGCCTGGCTGGCGGTGTCCGCAGGCGTCGCCTACGTCCACGTGTGGTGGTGACGGTGACGGCCCGGGGACCGGCGCGGGCCGAGCCCGGGCTGTGGGCGCTCTTCGCCGCCGGCGGCACGGTCGCCGCGTTCCTCATGCCGGTGCACGCCGCGATCCTGGGGATCGCCTACGCCGCCGGCTGGCTGCCCGCGGACGCGCTCGCGTATGACCGGATCCTGGATCTCGCCCGGGCCCCCCTCGTGAAGGCGTACCTCGCGGTGCTGCTCGTGCCGCCGCTGTTCCACTGGGCGCACCGCTTCCGGTTCATCCTGCGCCACCAGGCGGGCATCCACCGCGCCCGGCGGGCGGTCGCGGTGGCCTGCTACGGCACGGCGCTCATCGGCACCGGGGTGGCGATCGCGCTCATCGTGCGGATCTGACGCCACCCGGCACCGGCGGTCCGCGTGCGCCGGACGCGCGATCGGCTCACGCCGGCGCGGTGTGTCCGGATCGACGGGGCTCCGTGCCCGGCGGCGCGGCGGCCGCCGGGACCCCGCTCCGCTCGGTTCAGCTCACGCGGAAGCGGTTGACCAGCTCGCTGAGCTTCTTCGCGGAGGTGGTGAGCTCCTCGGCGGAGCTCGCGACCTCGTCGGTGGAGGCGGACGTCTCGTGCGTGGCGGCCGCGACCTCCTCGGCGGCGGCGGCGTTCTCCTCGCTGACACGGGCGACGGAGAACACCTCGTTACGCACCTCCTGCGACCCGGCGTCGAGCTGCTGGGCGGCGGCGGCGAGCTGCGCGACCTGACCGGACAGGCGGACGACGGCCTCGCCGATCGACTCGAACACGGATCCGGCGGCGGTCACCTGCCCGGCGCCCTCCGCCACCTCCCGCTGGCCGTTCGCCATCGCCCCCACGGCGCGCTCCGTCTCGGACTGGATCTCGCGGATCATCGCCGCGATGGAGCCGGTCTGCGCCTGGGTGGACTCGGCGAGCTTCCGCACCTCCTCGGCGACGACGGCGAAGCCGCGCCCCTGGTCGCCGGCGCGGGCCGCCTCGATCGCGGCGTTCAGGGCGAGGAGGTTCGTCTGGTCGGCGATGTCGCCGATCGTCGCGACGATCTCCCCGATCGCATGGCTGCGGTCCCCGAGGGACGTGACGACGACGGCGGCCTCGTCGACGGCGTGCTCGATCCGGCCCATCGCCTCCGTCGCGGCGGTGACGATCGTGGCGCCGTTGCGGGCGGCCTGGTCGGCCTCGCCGGCGATCTCGGCGGCGAGGACGCTGCCCTCCGCGATCTGCGCGATGTCCCCAGCCATCTGGGAGACGGTGTCGGACGCCCGGGCGGTCGCGCCGGCCTGCTCCACGGCGCCGCGCGACACCCGCTCGACGGTGACGGCGACCTCGGCGAGGGCGGCGTTCGCGTGCTGGCTGCGGCCGCTCATCTTCGCGGCGAGGTCCGCGGTCTGGCTCGACGCGTCCTGCCCCGCCTGGATCACCTTCTGCAGCCCCAGCACCACCTTGTTGAACTCGAAGCCCATCTGGCCGAGCTCGTCGCGGCCGGCGCCCATGACGCTGGCGGTGAGGTCACCGGCCATCACGGCGCGCGCCGCCTCGTTGTACTTGTGCAGCACCGCCGACACGCGACGCCAGTTCCACGCGGCCAGTGCGGCGGCGATGGCGACGCCCACGCCGAGGGCGACGAGGCCGGCCGTGACGCCCCCCGTCGCGAACGTGAGGAGCGCGGGGACGCAGGCGGTGGCGAGGAGGGACCCGGCGACGCGACCGCGCAGACTTCCCTTCGGCACGATCTGCCCGACGCGGACCACCGCGTAGTGGGTGCCGCCCCGCTTCACCGGGACGATCGCCTCGCGGATCACCTCGCCGGTGTTGCGGTCGTAGCGCCGCACCAGCGGGGCGCGGACGGCGGCCGCCTCGATGTTCGCCTTGTCGTTGTAGACGCGGCCTTCGCGCAGCTTGTTCGTGTGCACGTGCGTGCGGCCCTCGGGGGACATCAGCACGACGTACTCGAGGTCCGGTGTGAGGGTGTCACGGAAGTGGGCGGACAGGCGGGCGAGGGCGGTCTCCTCGTCGGCCTGAAGGCTTTCCTCGCAGCGCTCGGCGAGCTTCTTCGCGAGGACCATGGGGTCGGGAAGTCGGAACAGCGGCACGAAGACCCTCCGGGTGTCGTCTCGGCTCCCCCCCGGCATCGACGGCTGGCCCCGGAACCTGAGCACCGGGGCGCTGAATCGCCCATGCCGCCTCCCCCATCCGGGGCGGCGGGTGGCGCGCCGGGTTGCGGGACGCCCCGCGCCGGGCGAGGATGGGCGCGTGGGTCGCGACATCGACGTCGCCTCGGACGCGTTCGCCGTCCCGAGCCCCGCGGCCCCCGCCGCGGCGCCGGACCTCGCCGAGCCCCTCGCCCGCGCCGCCGCGGCGCTGCGCGCCGGCGGCCCGCTCACGCCCGGCGGCGTCGCCGCCCTGGGCGGGGTCGGGAACGCGGCCGTCGCGCGCCTCATCGCCCGGCAGGGCACCCCGTACAACCCGTTGATGGAGGAGTACGAGAAGGCGCGGAAGGATCGCGACGACTGGGTGAAGACGGGGAAGAAGGGGCCGATCGACTACAACCCGTCGTCCCGGAACCCCGAGAACTACTACGGCGGGTTCCAGGTGGAGTACGACCCGGCGGCGGAGCGCCTGAGCGTCCACCTGAAGGGGGCGGTCGTGTTCCTGCCCGGGATGGACCTCGTCGGCGGGCGGGCGGTGGCGCGGGAGGGCTCCGCCCAGTCGCAGGCGGCGGCCCGCGCGATCAACCGCCTGCCGCGCGCCCGGCGCGCCGGCGAGGTGGCGAAGTGGAAGTGGGCGAGCCAGGGCGGCCCCGACGCGGGGGACGACACGGACTTCCTTGCGAAGTTCACGGGCTCGGTGCAGTCGGCCTGGGCGGGGAAGCACTCCATCCACTGCACGAAGCGGTACTGGGAGGACCTGGGGGCGGAGACCGACGTGAAGGTGACCGTCACGAAGGTGGCGGACGCCTCCGGGAAGGCCGCGGACCAGCACATGGTGGTGAACGCCCGGAAGGTGCCGAAGGGCTTCATCGGCGGGAACGCCGACGTGAACCGGCCCACCGGGGCGGGCGGCTCCGCGTTCGACAACGTCATGAACGTCACGTCGGAGGACGTGGAGGAGCGCCGCGACAAGCTCCTCGAGCGGGACCTGCGCTTCCAGAGCGGCAAGGCGCTCCTCACCCCCGGCTCCGTGCAGACGGTGTGGGCCCTGGCGAAGGAGATGCCGAACGCGAAGCCGGGCGCCACCGTGGGGGTGTCGGGGCTCACCGTGAAGGTGCAGGGCAAGGACTCGGCGCAGCGCAAGGCGCGGTTCGGCGCGATCACGTCGCAGTTGAACGCCGCGTCGAAGTTCGACGCCGCGCGGGCGACGCTGGTGGAGGACGGGGAGGGCGACGCGGCGCACGTCACGATCGGCACGGGCCGGCCGCAGACCGTGGTGGCGCACGAGTCCGGCCACATGTTCGGGCTGGACGACGAGTACACGGGGTCGGGCCCGTACGCGGCGGGCAAGCCGACGGAGCACACGAAGGTGGCGGAGGAGGCGGGGTACTCGGGGGTGCAGCACGCCACCTCCGACAGCATCATGTCCGAGGGGCAGGAGGTGCGTCCCCAGCACTACGTCACGTTCCTCGACGCGTTGAAGCAGGTGAGCGGGATGAGCGACTGGGCGATCGGCGGGAAACGTCCGGTGAAGCCGCCGAGCGCCGCCGGGGACTTCCCGGTGCCCGGCACCCCCGCCGGCGGCCCCGCCCCCACC
>JBFLWO010000048.1:0-9690 GCA_040757755.1 Actinomycetota bacterium | reverse complement strand
ACGACTGCTTCATCCTGCAGTTCGTGCCGTCGACGGGGATGCACCGGGCGTTCGGCCGGCCGTCCAGCGTGTTGATGTGCGGGCGCGCGACCCCCGGCGCGGAGGTGACGGCGACGCTGTCGCCGGCGGCGGGCGTGGCGGCGCCGACGTACCGGACGGCGGCGGGCCCGTTCAGCGGCGGCCAGAACGTCTTCAACTTCCAGTTGCAGTGGGACGTCCCGTCCCCGGGCCGGTACGAGGCGGCGGTGACGGCGACGCTCGGCCGGCACAAGGTGACGGCGACGCAGCCGGTGACGGTGCCCGCGGGCGAACGTGCCGGACGGCGGGCTGCCGTGGGTGGAGCCCGGCACCCCGCTCGGCGCCGTGACCTGCCGGGTCTAGACCCGCGGTGGCCCTGCCCCGCCGCGGGGGTTCATGCGACACTCGTGTCCGCCCGCCGCCCGGGTCCCCGGGCCCCGGGGGCTGCGGCCCCGCGGGCGGCACGCAGCAGGGGCGCGTAGCTCAGTCGGTTAGAGCAGGGGACTCATAATCCCTGGGTCGCAGGTTCGAGTCCTGCCGCGCCCATCGCACTTTGCACTGCCCGCCTCCCCTGCAGGGCGGCCGCTCGCCTGCCGCGCGCCGGCCGGCAACCGGCAAGGAGGTCATCATGACTCACATGTCACCCACCATCTCGGCGGTCGGCACGCGATGAGCGCACCCGCCTCAATCACCGTCACGCCGGTCCGCGTCGCCGATCTTCTCGCCGAGGGGGAGCGGATGCCGGTCTACGTGCACGTCATCGACCATCCCGATGCGCGCGTGCTGGTCGACACCGGCATGACGGAGCTGCACCCGGCGGTGGCCGACCTCGATCCCCGCCTCCGGCCGCTGAGCGAGCAGGACTTCGATCTCGCCGGCATCGACATCGTCGTCAACACACACCTGCACTTCGACCACTGCGGCGGCAACCACCTGTTCGCCGGCAGGCCGATCTACGTCCAGCGTCGGGAGCTCGACGACGCGCGCAGCAAAGACGACTACACGATTCGCGAGTGGGTCGAGGCGCCCGGCGTGCGCTACGTGCCGGTCGACGGCGAGCACGAGCTGCTTCCCGGGCTCCGGCTCGTCCCGGCACCGGGCCACACACCCGGCATGCAGGTGGTCGTGGTCGAGACCGGTGGGCGTCCGGTCGTCGTCGGCGGCGACGTGGCGGTGTGGTTCGGCGAGCTCGACGAGCCGCACACCGAAGGCCAGCTGCGGGTGCGTGCGCTCGACCCCGAGCTGGTCTGGCTCACCCACGCGAACGAGCCGTGGCGACCCCGCACCGTCTGAGGCATCACGCCGGCGGTCCCTGAGCCGTCGAGTGGCGCGCCACGAGGAGGCGCCGGATGCACGCCCGGTCTGGCACTCGCCGCAGACCATCCGGCCCGGCAGGACAAGACCCCCGTTGAACACGGCTTGCGCCTCTCCCTTCATGGACGGCGTGGGCGGGTTGCGCGCGAAGGCCACGCGGACGTCGACCTGCACCCCCGCGCGCGTCGGGACGTACCGGAGCTCGACGGCGCCCGGCACGCCGCGCACGCCGCCTGTGGCCCGGGGCGACTGGATGCGCAAGGGCAGTCGCACGACGCCCCGCGGCAACCCGCGGCGCGCCGCGTCCGTCCCGGGGCACAGCAGGATCACCTGCACGGCCACGCGCCGTCCCCCGCAGCACGTCCGGCCGCGCCCAGCCCGTGTCCGACGGCGCGTACCTCCAGCTGAACGCCGTGACTGCCCGCGGACCGGAGCGATGCTGCACCCAGCCCGGCGGGATGCCGGCGAAGCGCAGGATGCGTTCGCTCGAAAACGGGGGCATCTGCATGGTGGTGCGCGCGGAGCCCGCCCGGCGCGGCGGCGACGAGCGCGGCCACGCCGACAAGCGCAGCGCGTCTCGCGTGCCTCATCGGCGCCCCCCGCCACGGGTCCATTGTCGCCGGTTCGGAGGCTGGGCTCTGCCCGAGCCCGGCTGATTCGAGCCGGGGCCGGTGGTGGCCGACCGCCTCACGGGGGCGAGCGGGGCGCCACCGACCGGACCGACCGACGACCGCGCCCTGCCCACGCGTGACGCAGCGAGAGGGCCGTGCCGGCCTCCCGCTCGACCGGGTAGGGTCGCGCCGTGTCCAGGCGTCGGGAGAGGAGGAGCGGGTCGCCCGGCGGGTGGACACGACCCGGGGGGAGGCTCCCCCCGCCCCGGAAGACCCCGCGACGTGGGGAGCCCCCGGAGCTTGTCCTGCACGTCCGGCGCCTGCTCGACGCAGGTGAGCCCCTCCCCCTCATCGCCCACGTCAGCATGCTGGTCGCCGCCCTCGACCCGAGAGGCGTCTCCCCGTTCCAGGAGAGGGCGGGGCGAGACCTGCCGTCCATTCAGGACCTCGCGCGCTCGTTCACCCTCATCGAGGGGCCCGAGGGCCCGGCGCTGCGAGTGCTCGTCGCGGCGCTCGTCGGCGATTCGCTGCTCGCCTCCGAAGCGCGCGCGGAGCTGGGCCGTCGCGGGCACACGCTGCCGGAGTGGCTCGCCCGCCTTGACGAGGTCACCGTCCACCGCACCCTCGTGACCAGCCACGTGTTCGGAGACGCCGAGGACATCGTCGCGGGTGTCCGGCTCGCCGGCGGTCACGAGCTCACCGCGCTGGTGCACGTCGACCACAACCTGGGATCCGTCGCGACGGACGGCTTCGTGGTGAGCGACCCCGTCGAGGACGTCGAACGGGTCATCCGCCGCGCGACCGATGGGGACACCCGGATCGACCGGCTCGCTCCGGCCGAGACCCGGGCGCGGCTCGATCAGGCCATCGAGCACGGGGCCATGACCTTCCCGCCGTTCGAGTCGGACACGTGGCCGGCGGCCCGACCGGCGGTGGAGTGGATCGTCCGCCTGCTGCCCGAAGGGGGCACCGGGTACGAGCGGCCGGAGTGGAGCGAGGACGCCGCGCGGGCCCTGGCGGAGCGGTTCTTCGCCTCAAGTCCGGGCCGCGCCCTGGACGACCCCGACGCCCGCGGTCTGCTGGAGTCGATCCTCTGGTTCGGCACCGACTACGGGCCCGGAGACCCGATGCGCTGGAGCCCGGCGGCCGTGGAGATCCTGCTGCTGGACTGGCTTCCCCGGAAGATCGTCGCCGACACGGCGTTCCTCTCCCGCGCCCCGGACGTGCTCGCCGCCTTCACCCGGTTCTGCCACGCCGAACGCGGCATCGCCGCGCACCTCACCGCGCAGACGCTCGCGGCGATCGGCGAGCTTGCCCCGGAGTACCTGGAGGTGATCCGGTCGCCGCGGCTGCAAGGGCCGCTCGCGATCCTGGGGGCGGTGGGCGCCGTCGACCCCGACGATCCCCGGTGGCACTCCGGCGGCCACCCCGACGAGGACCTGCGGGACGTCGACGAGATCCTGCTCGATGCCCTGAGGGACGCCGTCGGCGGCGACGCGGCCCTGCGGGCACTGGACGCCACCCCGCTCCCGGACGAGCCGTTCGACTGGGATGGCGTTCCGGAGGACATCCACGCCCCGGTCGGGGAGGTGCTCACGCACACCGACGCGTGCTGCGAGGCCCTCCTGGACACCGAGTTCCGCACCGCCGCCCGCCGGTTCCTCGCACGCGCGGCCCGGGGCGATCCACAGGTGTTCCGCCGAAGGGCACGTCCCGAGACCGCGGCTGCCGCGGTCGTGTGGATCATCGGTCAGGCCAACCGCAAGCTCGGCCACCGCGGCGGGGTGACCGCCAAGGCGATCGCCGAGCAGGTCGGCCTGCGCTCCGGCGCGCCGAGCCAACGCGCGGAGACACTGCTCAGGGCCGCCGGACATGAACGCCGCCTCGACGGCGCCATACACCTGGGCTCCCCTGCCTTCCTCACCTCACAGCGGCGCGCCTCGATCATCGACATGCGGGACCGCCTGGGGAGGTGAGCCCCGAGCGAGCCGCGCCCATGGCGACGCTCGGGGACGGGGTATTCACACGGTCCGCGGTCGCCTGGCTTGGCGGGGACGCGTGCGTCTTGGGGCGCAGCGTCCCCGCCGTCGGCGACGTCTGCGACCTTCCCCCCTTGTCTCCGCCGATCGGCAGGCCCCGTATGCGGCGCCGCTCACTGCGGGCTCAACGTGATCCATTGACCCGCGACCCATCCGGTCGCGCACCTGTCAGGAACGCGACCTTGCGCGCCGACCCCACGCGCAGCACAATTGTGTCCATGACTGTCGAACCGCTTCGCACCGTACGCGACCACTTCTCCGACTACGTCGACCGCGTCGAGAGGGAGCACGAGCGCATCGTGGTGACGCGCAACGGCCGGCCGGCGGCGGTCCTCATCAGCCCGGAGGACCTCGAAAGCCTCGAGGAGACGCTCGCGATCCTCGCCGACACCGAGGTCATGCGCGGCATCCGCGAAGGGCAGGAGGCCATTCGGCGCGGCGACTTCGTCGAGGGCGCCGACGCCATCCGCGCCCTGCGGCCCCGCGGGGGTGAGTGAGAAGTACAGGGTCCGGCTCGCCGGACCGGTCGTCCGGGCGATCCAACATGAGCTTCCCGAGGCCGTCGGCGGCGCGATGATCGAGATCTTCAACGGCCCGCTCCAGGAACGCCCCCGCAAGGTCGGACGCCCGCTCCGCAACGATCTGGAGGGGCTCTGGAGCGCTCGACGAGGATCCTTCCGGATCATCTACGCGATCGACGACACGACGCGCACGGTCGACGTCATTCGCGTCGATCACCGCCGCGACGTGTATCGCTGAACCGCACGCCGTGGGCCGCCGGCGACCGCCCGCACGGCGCGGACCCGCCGCCGCTCGCGGCGCCCCCGCGGGAGGCTCCCCGCGGCACCCCACCGAAGGTCCGAGGACGGCGCACACTTCCCCCGCCGCCCGGCGGCGGCGTGTGAGATCGTCGGCGGGCCCGGCGCCGAGCGGCCCGTGCCACCGCACCCCGCCGACCGGGAGTGGCCATGCGACGAACCGCCCTGACCGCCTGCCTGCTTCTCGCCGTGACCGCGACCGCCGCGTCCGGGAAGGGCATCGAGTACGCCTTCACCGTCGACACGCCGCACCCCGTCGCCGGCGAGCAGATCCGGATCACCCTGCGCGCCACGAGCACCACCCCCGGCGAGAAGCTCCCCGCGTGCCCGCAGACGCGTGTCGTCGCCGTCGCACCGGGCGTCCCGGTCAGGCGCGCGCTGCGATCCCTCGAGGGCGGCGTGGTCTCCCGCCGCATCGGCCGGTGGGACGCGTTCCGCCTCGCGTCCCTGCGCCAGACGGGCGACCACACGTGGACGGCGCGGCTACGGCCCGGCACGGCCGGGACGTGGACGCTCATCGTCCCGAACTACTGCGCCGCCGGGTACGTCCTCCCCGAGGGCGCCGCCCGGCACGAGATCACCGTCACGTCCCGCTGACGGACCGGGGCCATCGCGGCGCCGCCGGGCGTCCGTCGCTGCCCTCGCAGTCGCGGATCACGCGCCGGCGCGGCCCTCGGCGGCGCCGTCACCGGCGGCGCCGGGACTGAGCCGCAGTGACCGGGCGCGAGTAACAGGGGCCTGCGCCGGCCCGCCACCCCGGGGCGCCGGGGTGCACCGGGGACCGGCGCGAGCGCGTACATTGCGCGGTCGATGAGCGTCGCCCACCTCGCCACGGGGCCCGCCGCCCCGCTGGAGGCCGAACGGGCCGAGGTCGAACGGCGCCTCGCCGCCGGCGAGTTCTTCTGGCTCGACGTGACCGAGCCCGAGGAGCACGACACCGCCCTCCTCGGCGAGATGTTCGGCTTCCACCCGCTCGCCCTCGAAGACTCCCTGAAGTTCGGGCAGCGCCCCAAGATCGAGGAGTACGACGGCTTCGCCTACATCGTCGTCTTCGGCGCCGCCCACGACGCGGACCGGCTCGTCGAGGTCCACTGCTTCTACTCCGAACGCTGCCTCGTCACCGTCCACCGCGACGACTGCCCGCCGTTCGCCGACCTGCGCCGCCGCCAGGCGCGCCACGCCGCGCAGCCGCCGCGGCCGATCGAGCTGCTGCACCAGGTCGTCGACGTCCTCACCGACAGCTTCTTCCCCGCCCTCGACGACCTCGAAGACGCCATCGACGCGATCGAGGACCGCCTCGACGGCGACGCATCCACCCGGCAGCAGCAGGACATCTACGCGCTCAAGCGGCGCGCCCTGACGCTGCGCAAGGTCATCGGGCCGCAACGCGACCTCGTCGCCCGCATCGCCGGCGAGACCGTCGAGCTGCCCGGCCTCACGCCCGACGCCGTCCACTACTTCCGCGACGTCTACGACCACCTCATCCGGCTCGGGGACCTCATCGAAACGCACCGGGACCTGCTCGCCGGCGCCACCGAGGTGTACCTCTCCACCGTCTCCAACCGCCTGAACGCGATCATGAAGCAGCTCACGCTGATCGCCACGATCTTCCTGCCGCTCACCTTCGTCACCGGCTTCTTCGGCCAGAACTTCGGCTGGATGGTCGACCACGTCGGCAGCCTCTGGGCGTTCCTCCTCTTCGGCCTCGCCGGACAGCTCGTCGTGCTCGTCGCGCTCGTCGCCTGGTTCCGGCGGCGCGGCTGGCTGTAGCCCCCGCCCCGGCGCTCCAGAACCCGCCGAACGCCGACGCGGGCGGCGGCACCGGAATGCGGGGCTTCGCAGCCGCCCGATCGCACGAGACCCCCGGAGCGGAGCACTACCATCCCCACTCCCATGGCCGTCGCCTCGCCGCCGCCCGCCCTCGCGCCGTTCCACCCGCTCGTCGCGGACTGGTTCCGGCGGGCGTTCGCCGCGCCCACGCCGGCGCAGGAGGCAGGGTGGCCGGCGATCGCCCGCGGCGACAGCACCCTCATCCTCGCCCCCACCGGGTCCGGCAAGACGCTCGCCGCGTTCCTGTGGGGCCTCAACCGGTTGATCGTCGACCGGCTCGACGGGGCGGCGGACCGCGGGACGCTCCTCTACGTGTCCCCCCTCAAGGCGTTGAACTACGACGTGGAGCGCAACCTGCGGGGGCCGCTCGCCGGCCTGGCGGAGGCGGCGCGCCGCCACGGCGTGGAGCTGCCCCGGATCACGGTGGGGGTGCGGACGGGGGACACGCCGCAACGCGACCGCGCCCGCATGCTGCGCCACCCCCCCGACGTCCTCATCACCACGCCGGAGAGCCTGTACCTCATGCTCACGTCCCGCGGCCGCGACGTCCTCGCGTCCGCGGCGTCGGTGATCGTCGACGAGATCCATTCGGTCGCGGGCACGAAACGCGGCGCGCACCTCGCGCTCACCCTGGAGCGGCTGGAGGCCCTCACCGGCCCGCTGCAGCGCATCGGCCTGTCCGCCACGCAGCGGCCCCTGGAGGAGATCGCCCGGTTCCTCGGCGGGCGCGGCCGGGACGGGCGGCCACGGCACGTCACGATCGTGGACGCGGGGCGCAGCCGCCGCATCGACGTGGAGGTCGTCGTGCCGGTGGAGGACATGGCGGACCTCGGGGGGGCGGGCCCGGGCGCCGCGGAGTCCGCCCACATGACGGGCGCCGACCCCACGCGGCGGTCGATCTGGCCGGCGGTCTACCCGCGGCTTCTCGACATGGTCCGCGCCCACCGCTCCACCCTCGTGTTCGTGAACAACCGGCGCCTCGCGGAGCGGCTCGCCCTGCGGCTGAACGAGCTCGCCGGGGAGGAGGTCGCGCTCGCCCACCACGGCAGCCTCGCCCGGGAGCGGCGGCTCGTGGTGGAGGAGGAGCTGAAAGCGGGGCGGCTCCGCGCGCTCGTCGCCACCAGCAGCCTGGAGCTCGGCATCGACATGGGCGCCGTCGACCTCGTGGTGCAGGTGGAGAGCCCCCGCAGCGTCGCCCGCGGCATCCAGCGCATCGGGCGGGCCGGCCACCAGGTCGACGCGGTGAGCCGCGGACGGATCTTCCCCAAGTACCGCGGCGACCTCCTGGAATGCGCGGCGGTGGTGGCGGGGATCCGGGCGGGGGACATCGAGGAGACCCACGTGCCGCGGCTGCCGCTCGACGTGCTCGCGCAGCAGGTCGTGGCGATCGCCGCCGTCGAGCCCGTCGCGGTCGACGACCTCCTCACCCTCGTCCGCGGCGCCCACCCGTTCGCGGACCTCACCCGGGAGCAGCTCGAGGGCGTCCTCGACATGCTGAGCGGCCGCTACCCCTCCGACGAGCTGGCGGACCTGCGCCCGCGGATCGTGTGGGACCGCGTCGCGGGCACGGTACGCGGGCGGGACGGCGCCGCCCGGATCGCGGTGCAGAACGCCGGCACGATCCCCGACCGCGGCCTATACGGGGTGCACCTCGTCGACGGCGGGGGGCGCGTCGGCGAGCTGGACGAGGAGATGGTGTACGA
The DNA here is from genome assembly GCA_040757755.1 of Actinomycetota bacterium. GTDB lineage: Bacteria > Actinomycetota > Thermoleophilia > Miltoncostaeales > Miltoncostaeaceae > JBFLWO01. The sequence continues at coordinate 1,357 of JBFLWO010000048.1, read as the reverse complement.
GGCCCGCGCCGGCCAGACGTTCCTGCTCGGCGCGTCGACGTGGCGCATCGAGGAGATCACCCGCGACCGCGTGCTCGTCTCCCCCGCCCCCGGCGTGCCGGGCGCCGTGCCGTTCTGGAAGGGCGAGGGGGTGGGGCGGCCGTACGAGCTGGGGGTCGCGGTGGGCAGGATGGCGCGGGAGATGTCGGCCGCCGCCCCGGCGCAGGCGGAGCGCCGGCTGCGCGACGGCAGCGGCTTCGACGCCCTCGCCGCCCGCAACCTGATCGCGTACCTCGCGGACCAGCGGGCCGCGACGGGGGTGGTGCCGAGCGACCAGGCGGTGGTGGTGGAGCGCTTCCGCGACGAGGTGGGCGACTGGCGGCTGTGCGTGCTGAGCCCGTTCGGGGCGCGCGTCCACGCGCCGTGGGCGCTCGCGCTGCAGTCCCGCCTGCGCGACCAGGGGCACACGGCGCACGTGCTGTGGAGCGACGACGGCATCGCCTGCCACCTGCCCGACAGCGACGAGCCGCCGTCGTCGGAGGTCGCGCTGCTCGCCCCCGACGAGGTGGAGGACCTGGTCGTGGGGGAGCTCGGCGACACCGCCCTGTTCGGCGCCCGGTTCCGTGAGAACGCGGCGCGGGCGCTCCTCATCCCCCGCCGCCGCCCCGGCCACCGCACCCCGCTGTGGCAGCAGCGCCTCCGCGCCCAGTCGCTGCTGCAGGTGGCGCGCCGCTACGGCAGCTTCCCGATCATCCTGGAGACGTACCGGGAATGCCTGAACGACTGGTTCGACATGCCGGGGCTGCGCGACCTGCTGGGGCGCATCGCGACCCGGGACCTGGCGGTGGTGGAGGTCGAGACCCCCGTCGCGTCGCCGTTCGCCGCGTCCCTGCTGTTCGAGTACGTCGCCACGTACATGTACGAGGACGACACGCCTCCGGCGGAGCGGCGCGCCCAGGCGCTGGCGCTCGACCGGTCCCTGCTGCGGGAGCTCCTCGGCCAGGAGGAGCTGCGGGACCTGATCGACGCGGGGGCCCTCGACGACATCGAGGCGGACCTGCAGGGGCGGTCGCCGCGGGCGCAGGCGCGCGACGCCGACGGCCTGCACGACCTGCTGCGGCGCATCGGCGACCTCACGGTCGCGGAGGCGGGCAGTCGGGTCGCCGCGCCCGGCGACGCTGCGTCCCTCCTCTCCACGCTGGCGCGGGAGCGGCGCGTGTGCACGCTGCGCGTCGCCGGGGAGGAGCGGTGGATCGCGGCGGAGGACGCGGGGCGCTACCGCGACGGGGTGGGGGCGATGCCGCCCGGCGGGCTTCCCGCCGCGTTCCTGGAGCCGGTGCCGGACGCCCTGCGGGGGCTCCTCGCCCGGTTCGCCCGG
>JBFLWO010000047.1:0-10111 GCA_040757755.1 Actinomycetota bacterium | reverse complement strand
GCCGCCGCCCTGCTGCGCCAGTCGCGCCGCGCCGCCGGCCAGCCCGCCGGCGTCGTCGACCTCCGCGCCGACCTCCTCGCCCGCTGCCGCGACCTCGGCGCGCCGGGGCCCGACACGACATACGGCGCGGGCCTCGCCCGGCTCGACGTCGCGGCGCCCCGCCCCACCGTGCGCATCGGTCGCGGCCCCCGCCCTCTCGTCTGGGTACGGGCCCTCGACGACGGCACCGTCGCCGACGTCCGCATCCGCCTCGCGGGGCGCGAGGTCGCGCGGCGGCGCGGCCCCCGCGCCCGGTTGCGCCTGCCCGCCACCGCCCGTCCGGGCGCCACCGTCGAGGTGCTCGCGTCCGACCTCGCGGGTAACGTCGGCCGCCGCGTGACGACGATCCCGAGGACCCGTTGACCCGCCGCGCGACCGCCGCGCTCGGCATCGCGCTGGCCTGCGGCGCCGCGCCCGCCGTCGCCGCCGACGCCCCGCACCCCACGCGGGTCACGGTGCTCGCCCGGCCCGGTGCGGCGGACCGCGTCGCCCACGCCCTCGGCCGGGGCGCGCTGCGCGTGCTCCACCGCGACGGGCGCCGCCTCGAGGTCGCCGCCACGCCGCGCCGCGCCGCCGCCATCGCCCGCGTCGCCGGCGTCGCCTCCGTCGGCGCGAGCCCCGTCGCGTACGCCGACGAGGTCGTCGGGGAGGGCCTCGCCCGCACCGGCGCCGCCCAGGTGGCGGAGGCCGCCGACGGCGGGCGGGGACTCACCATCGCGATCCTCGACCTCGGCTTCGGCACCGGCATCGCGGCGCGTCAGGCCGCCGGGGAGCTGCCCTCCGCGGTCGAGCTCGCCTCCTTCGACCCCGTCCACGGCATCGCCGGCACGAACGCCTACGGCAACCCCACCAACCACGGCGAGATCGTCGCCCAGACCGTCTACGACTACGCCCCCGCCGCCCGCTACGTCTTCGCGAGCTACCACTCGGAGGCCGACTTCCTCGCCGCGGTCGACTGGCTCGTCCAGCGCCGCCCGGACATCGTCGTGCACTCGAACTCCTTCATCGAGGGGCCCTTCGACGGGACCGGCCCGGAGGCCCGCGCCGTCGACCGCGCCGCCGCCGCCGGCATCCTGTGGTTCAACTCCGCCGGCAACTACGCCCTCACCCACTGGGCGGGGCCGTGGGCGGACGCCGACGGCGACGACGCCCTCGACATCCCGAACGGCGCCGTGTTCAGCCGTGCCGCCGGGAAGCCCGTCACCTTCGCGGTGAACTGGCCGGCGCCGGCCGGGGGGCCCGTCACCGACCTCGACATCGCCCTGGAGCGGCTCGGCGACGACGGCCTGTGGACGACGGTGGCCCGCTCCGCCGACGCGCAGACCGCCGGCGCCGCCCCCGCCGAGCGCATCGTCGGCTACCTGCCCCCCACCGCCGGCACCTTCCGGCTGCGCGTGACCCGCGCCGTGGGTCCCCCGCCCGCCGGCCCGCTCACCGTCTTCTCCCGCGAGATCCCCCTCGCGGACTGGGGCGGCGCCGCGGCCGCCTCGATCCCCACCCCCGGGGACGCCGACGGCAGCATCACCGTCGGCGCCGTCGACTGGCGCGGCAACGCCTTGAAGGGCTACTCGTCGCAGGGGCCCACCGCCGACGGCCGCCTGAAACCGGACCTCGTCGCCCCCACGAACACGCGGGTCCTCGGGCCGTCCGGGCCGCGCGCCGTGGGCGGCACCTCCAACGCCGCCCCGAACGCCGCGGGCGTCGCCGCCGTCATCCTCGCCTCCCAGCGCGCCGCCGGGCTCGCCGCCACCCCCGCCGGCGTCCGGGCGACGCTCCTCGGAAGCGCCCTCGACCTCGGCCTCCCCGGCCCCGACCCCGTCTACGGCGCCGGCCGCGTCCGCGCCGAGGTCGACCCGCCCGTCCTCGGCCTCGCCGACCCCGTCGCGGGTGCCGCCGTGCGCGCCGACATCCGCCTGAAGCCCCTGATCGACGACGAGTCGGACATCGCCCGCTGGGCGATCCTCGTCGACGGCGTCGCCCTCACCGACCGCCGGCCCCCCGTCGGCACCGTCCGCCTCGACACCCGCGGCCTGCCCGACGGCATCCACACGGTCCAGGTGCGGGCCAGCGACCTCCCCGGCAACGCCGCCGCCGTCGACGTCCCCCTCGAAGTCGACAACACCGCCCCCGTCCTCGGCGTGCGCCGCGTCCAGGTGGTGGGTCCCGCCGTCCGCGGCACCCGCCTGGCCGGGGAGCGCGCCGCATCCCCCCGCGCCGCCCGGGCCCGCGCGCCGCGCCGCGTCAGCGTCGTCGTCGCCGCCCGCGACGCCGGCCGCCGCCCCATGCGGCTCGTCTCCACCCTCACCGACCGCCGCGGCGCGATCGCCGCCACGCGCACCGTCACCCTGCGCACCAGCGCCGGGCGCATCCTGCCGCTGGGCCGCCACCGCCGCGGCGTGTACCGCCTCACCCTGCAGCTCACCGACGGCGCCGGCAACACCACCGTGCGCCAGCGCCGGATCCGCGTTCGCTGACCCGCATCCGGCCTTGCCCTGGGGGCGGTCGTAACGCAGAATCGCCGCGACAGCGGCACCGCAACCCCGGAGGACGACCGAATGCCCCTGGACCCCGCCCTCAAGAGCACCCTTCGCGACCGGGTCTCCACCGCCAACAAGTCGAACGTCGACGACGTCATCTCCCAGGTGACCGAGGCCCGCGCGACCCTCGCCGAGGACGACAAGGACCACGCCCGCCTGGGCGTGTGGCTCGACGACCTCGCCGCGATCAAGGGCGGCGGCGTCCCGGGCAAGTTCTGATCTGAGCCCGTCGCGCGGCCCCTCGCCCCCACCGCCGAGGCGGGGGCGAGGGGCCCGCACCGCCGTCGCCGCGCACGTCCCGGCAGCGGGACGCGCGGCCTCCGCTCATCCGGCTCCGGCGACGCTCCGCACCAGGCGCTCCGCGACGTCGTCGTCGAACGTCGCGAAGAAGCCCCCCACCACCTCCGTCAGGTGGTCCATCGACTCCGCCGCGTACAGCACCGGCTGGTAGTGCGTGATGTCGTACTCCGCGGTCCCCATCTCCGCCAGGTCGAGGGGGCGGATCTCCGCCGATCGGAACTCCTCGATCTCGCCGAACGACGACAGGATCCCCGCCCCGTACGCGCACGGCACGCCGCCCTCCCACACCACGCCGAACTCGACGCTGAACCAGAACACGCGCCCCAGCACGTCCAGGCCGCGCTCCGTCTCGCAGCGCCGCGCCGCCCGGCCGACGACGCGGTTCAGCTCCGCGAGCGCCGGGTCCGCCAGCAGCGTCCCGTGGCCGATCACCTCGTGGATGATGTCCGGCTCCGGCGTGTACAGCGGCATCGCCGGATGCCGCACGTACTGGGTCGAGCGGAACACCCCGTCCGCGAGCGACCCGTAGAACTCCGGCGCGGGCACCAACCCCGCCGCGGGCGCGTAGCGGAACCCCGTGAGGGGCCCCAGGAGCGCCGACACCTCGTCCAGCCCCGGCACGTGGTCCGTCGGAAGGGCGAGCCGCTCACCCGCCTCCCGGATCGCCCGGCACGCGAGCCGCGCATGCTTCACCGCCAGCTCGCGGCTCACGATGCGCCACACCTCGTGCTCCGCCTCCGTGTACGCGATCGGCGGGGCGGGCGTCCCCGCCACCCAGTCGAGCGCCGCCGCGGCGATCTCGTTCCGGCGCGCCCGGTACACCGGGTCCCCCGCACCGGGGTGGTCGCCCGACAGCTCGACCGTGACCGACCCGTCCGCCCGGCGCGTCACGGGTGAGTACAGCTGGGCCTCGTCGAACATCGCGAACCTCGCGCGTCTGCCGCACACGTTAGTACCCGGAGCATCGGCGCGCATGCGGGCCGGGAACAGCCGCCGGGCCCCGGGGGCGTGCCGTCGGCGCGGTAGGGTGGCGGCGTGCGGCTCGTCACGTTCGCGCCCCCCGGCGGCACCCCCGGGGTCGGCGTCCTGCACGGCGACCTCGTCTCCGTCCAGGAGGCCCCCACCATGGTCGCGTGGCTCGCCGGCGACGGCCGCCGCCCCACCGGGGCCACCCACCCCCTCGCGGACGTCACGCTCCTCGCACCCGTCCCCGACCCCCCGGCGGTGCGCGACTTCTACGCGTTCGAGGGGCACGTCGCCGCCGGGTGGCGCCGCCGCGGCCACCCCGTGCCAGACGCCTGGTACCGCGCACCCGCCTTCTACTTCTCCAACCCCGCCGCCACCCGCGGCCCCGGGGAGCCCGTGACGCGACCCGCCGCCACCCGCATGCTCGACTTCGAGCTCGAGATCGCCGCCGTCATCGGGGTGGACGGCGACATCGCCGGCTTCACCCTCATGAACGACTGGAGCGCCCGCGACGTGCAGCGCGAGGAGATGACCGTGCTGCTCGGCCCCGCCAAGGGCAAGGACTTCGCCACCTCCCTCGGCCCGTGGATCGCCACCCCCGACGAGCTGCCCTACCGCGACGGGCGCCTCCACATGGAGGCGTGGGTCACCGTCAACGGCCGGGAGGTCGGCCGCGGCGACTGCGCCCGCCAGCACTTCACCTGGCCGCAGATCGTCGCCCACGCCGCCCGCGACACCATCCTCCGCCCGGGCGACGTCCTGGGCTCCGGCACCCTGGACCGCGGCTGCCTCCTCGAGCTCGGCCCCCTCGACGGGGAACGGTGGATCGAGCCCGGCGACGTCGTCGCCCTCCACGCCCCCGGCCTCGGCACCCTGGAGACGCCCGTCTCATAGGCGGTCTACACGCCGGGGAGGGGGCGCTCGAAGAGCGCCGACAGGACCACCTGCGTCTGCGTGGCCGTGACGCCGGGGATCGACCGCAGCGCCTCCAGGGACCGCTCCAGGTGCGCGGTGTCGGAGGCGTGGACGTGCAGGATCGCGCTCGCCTGCCCCGCCACGGTGTACGCCGCCGACACCTCCGGGTGCGCGGCCACCCCGGCGCGCACCTCGTCCGCGGACATCCTCCCCTCGCAGAAGAGGGCCACGACCCCGTGCGTCGTCCAGCCGACGGCGGCGGGATCCACCACCGCGCAGTACCCCGTGATCACCCCGGCCGCCTCCAGGCGGTCCACCCGCCGCTTCACCGCCGGGGCGCTCAACCCGACCCGCTCCCCGATGTCCCGGAACGACCGCCGGGCATCCTCACGGAGCAGCGCAATGATCATGCGGTCAACTTCGTCCAATTCCCTCATGACGCCCCCGATGACGCAACGAATAACGGTTGATTCCGCGTATTGACCGTCGAATCATAAGTCACCAGGCCGTCCACGAACGGGAGGGGTCATGGAGGCCGCAACCGGAACCCGCACAACCCCCGCGCCGGCGCGCGTCGACGACGTCTTCCCGCTGCTCGGCATCGACCACGTCGAGCTCTACGTCGGCAACGCCGCGCAGGCCGCCTACTACTACGAGCACGCCTTCGGATTCCGGCGTGTCGCGACCCGCGGCCTCGAGACCGGCACCCGCGACCGCGTGTCGCACGTGCTGCGGCAGGGCGACGTCCGGCTCGTCGTCACGTCCGGCCTGCGCCCCGACGACCCGATCGCCCGCCACGTCGCCCTCCACGGCGACGGCGTGAAGGTGATCGCGCTCGCCGTCCCCGACGCGTCCCGCGCCTACCGCGACGCCGTCACCCGCGGCGCGCGCGCCGTGAGCGAGCCGTGGACCGAGCGGGACGACCACGGCGAGGTGCGCCTCTCCGCCATCGCCACCTACGGGGAGGTGCAGCACCTGTTCGTCGAGCGCGGCGCCTACGCGGGGCCGTTCCTCCCCGGCTACGCGCGGCTCGACGCCGCCCCCGACCCCGGCCTTCTCACCGGCGTCGACCACGTCGTCGGCAACGTCGAGCTGGGCCGCATGGAGGAGTGGGTCGGCTTCTACGAGCGGGTGATGGGCTTCACCGAGATGATCCACTTCACCGACGAGGACATCTCCACCGAGTACTCGGCGCTCATGTCGAAGGTCGTCGCCACCGGCGACGGCCGGATCAAGTTCCCCATCAACGAGCCCGCCGAGGGCGCCCGCCGCTCCCAGATCGAGGAGTACCTCGAGTACAACGGCGGCCCCGGCGTGCAGCACGTCGCGTTCTCCACGCCCGACATCGTCGCCACCGTGCGGAAGCTGCGCGCCCGCGGGGTGCGGTTCCTCGGCACCCCCGCCACCTACTACGACGAGCTCCCCGGCCGCGTCGGCGCGATCGACGAGAGCGTCGACGACCTGCGCGCCCTCGGCATCCTCGCCGACCGCGACGACGAGGGCTACCTGCTGCAGATCTTCACGGAGCCCGTCGGGCAGCGGCCCACCCTGTTCTTCGAGATCATCGAGCGGCACGGGTCCCGCGGCTTCGGGGAGGGCAACTTCAAGGCCCTCTTCGAGGCGATCGAGCGGGAGCAGGCCCGGCGCGGGAACCTCTAGTGAGCGCGGAGGAATCGCCCTGCACGCCGACTCGCAGGAGGGTTCCATGACGGTTCTCCAGCGTGATGCGCCCGATCATCGACCCGTTCCACGGGTCATGTAGGAGGAGGGGCAATGCGGTACCACCGGCTCGGCGACGTCCCCCGCAAGCGCCACGTCCAGCACCGGGAGGACGGCGCGCTCCTCACCGAGGAGGTGATGGGCTACGAGGGCTTCAGCGGCAACGAGTCGATCCTCTACCACCTCGTGTCGCCCTGCCGCGTCGCGGAGGTCGGGCCGTTCACCCCGCTCATCCGCGGCGAGTGGGTGCCCGACGCCCACGTGCACCGGCTCGCCCACACGGCGGCCCTGCCCCGCGACGGGGATGCCCTCACCGGCCGCCGGCTCCTCATGTGGAACGACGACGTCGAGGTGTCGCTGTGCCGTCCGGTCACCGGCGGCGACGCCTTCTACCGCAACGGGGAGGGGGACGAGGTCGTCTTCGTCCACGAGGGGTCCGGCACCCTCGCCACCGTCTTCGGCCGGGTCGCGTTCGGGCCGCACGACTACCTCGTGATCCCGCGCGGCACGACCCACCGGTTCGAGCTCGACGACGGGCCCCACACGTGGGTCGTCCTCGCGACCCCCGGGGAGGTCGAGACCCCCGGCCGCTACCGCAACCGCTACGGCCAGCTGGTGGAGGGCGCCCCGTTCTCGCACCGGGACTTCCGGCCGCCGGCGGAGCTCGAGACGCACCGGGAGGAGGGGGAGTTCCACCTCGTGGTGCGGGTGCGCGGCGGGCTGCAGCGCTTCCTGCTGGACCGCCACCCGTTCGACGTCGTCGGGTGGGACGGCTACGTCTACCCGTACGCGTTCAACGTGCACGACTTCGAGCCCCTCACGGGCCGCATCCACCTGCCGCCCCCCGTCCACCAGACGTTCCAGGGGCCGAACTTCGTGATCTGCTCGTTCGTGCCGCGGGAGCTCGACTACGACCCGCAGGCCGTGCCGATCCCGTACCACCACTCGAACCTGCAGAGCGAGGAGGTCATCTACTACGTGTCCGGGGAGTTCGGGTCCCGGCGCGGCATCGAGGAGGGCAGCGTCACCCTGCACCCGTCCGGCCTGCCGCACGGCCCGCAGCCGGGGCTCGTGGAGCGCTCCCTCGGGGCGCGCCGCACCGAGGAGCTCGCGGTGATGTGGGACACGTTCCGCCCGCTCCGCCTCGCGGAGCTGTGGCGGGACCTCGACGACCCGTCCTACGCGCTGTCCTGGTCGGCCGCGGCGGAGGCGCCCGCCGCCCCCTGACCCGCGGCGGGGGGCGCCGTCGCGGCGACCGCGGCGCGGATCGCGTCGAGGGCCTCCGGGTTCTCGGCCGTGGACAGGTCGCCGGGGTCCTCCCCCAGGGCGGCGGCCCGCACGGCGCGGCGCAGGATCTTCGCGGAGCGGGTCCGCGGCAGGGCGGGCACGCGCAGGACGCGGGCGGGGCGGAAGGGGCGGCCCAGCTCGTGCGCGACCCGCTCCGCGAGCTCGGGGCCCACGTCCGGCCCGGCGGGGTCCACCGGCGTCCAGAAGCACCACACCGCCTCGCCCGTCACGTCGTGCGGCACCCCCACCGCGGCGGCCTCCGCGACCGCCGGGTGCCCCACCAGCACCGACTCCACCTCCGCGGGACCGAGCCGTTTCCCGGCGATGTTCACCGCCTCGTCGGACCGGCCGAGCAGGAACCACTGCCCGTCCGGGTCGATGCGGGCCCAGTCGCCGTGGCGCCACACCCCCGGGTACGTCGACCAGTAGGAGGCGAGGTAGCGCTCCGGGTCGCCCCACACCCCCCGCGTCATGCCCGGCCACGGCGCCTTGCAGACGAGCTCGCCGACCTCGCCGCGCAGCGGCCGGCCCTGCGGGTCGAACACGTCGACGTCCATGCCCAGCGCCGGCCCGCCGAGGGAGCACGGCCGGATCGGCTCGACCGGGTGCGGGGAGAGCAGGCACGCGCCGACCTCGGTGCCGCCGGAGATGTTGATGATCGGCAGCCGCCCGCCGCCGACCTCGCGGGCCAGCCACGCGTACGGCTCCGGGTTCCACGGCTCCCCCGTCGAGCCGATGATCCGCAGCGACGACAGGTCGGCGCCCCGCACCCACGACTCCCCGTGGACCTTGAGGGACCGCACGAGGGTGGGGGACACGCCCACCACCGCGGCCCGGCTGTCCTCCACGATGCGCCACACCCGCCCGGGGTCCGGGTGGTCGGGGCTCCCCTCGGCCAGCACCATCGCCCCGCCGAGCGCCCCGGCCCCCACCATCGCCCAGGGGCCCATGATCCAGCCCATGTCGGTCACCCAGTAGAGGGCCTCGCCGGCGCGCAGGTCCGCCTGGTAGGCGACCTCCGCGGCGATCTTGACGAGGAACCCGCCGTGCACGTGCACGGCCCCCTTCGGCCGCCCCGTCGTGCCGGACGTGTACGCCAGCATGAACGGGTGCTCGGCGTCGGTGTCCTCCGGCGCGGCCACCCCGTCGCGCCCGGCGACGTAGTCGTCCCAGGTGACGTCCCGGTCGGCGCGCATCGCCACGTCCTGGCCGGTGCGGGCGACCACCACCACGCGGCGGACGGTGGGGCAGTCCTGCAGGGCCTCGTCGAGGACGGGCTTCATGGCGTGGGCGCGTCCGCGCCGCAGGCCACCGTCGGCGGTCACGACCGCGCGGGCGCCCGCGTCGCGCAGCCGCGACGCGATCGCGCCCGGCGCGAACCCCGAGAAGATCGGCAGGTAGATCGCGCCGACGAGCGCGACGGCGTACGCCGCGACCACCGCCTCCGGGATCATGGGGAGGAACACGCCGACCACGTCGCCCGGGCGCACCCCGTCGGCCCGCAGGGCGTTCGCGAGGCGGTCCACCTCCGTCGCCAGCTCGGCGTGGGTGACGACGCGCCGCTCACCGTCCTCGTAGAACGCGTCGATCGCGACCGTCCCCGCCCCGCGCCAGCGGCCGAGGCACGCCGTGGCGAGGTTCACGCGCCCCCCGACGAACCACTTCGCCCACGGAACGCCCTGCGAGGTGTCGAGCACCTGCCGGTACGGGACGTGGAACGGCAGCCGCAGGTCGTGCACGACGTCGTCCCAGAACCACTCCGGATCCTGCACCGACCGCCGGCGCAGCTCGTCGACGGACCGCACGCCGGCGCGGCGGATGAGGCGGGTGACGTTCGCCCGCTCGACCTGCGCGAGCGACGGGCGCCAGACGTCCGTCGCCGCGCCGTCGCCGTCCACGGCGCCTACCGGCCCCCGCGCCGGGTCTCGGTGAGGATGCGCCGGATGCGGCGCGTCTCGGCGAGGGCGTTCACGGGGCGCGGGTCGCTGGCGCCGGGCCGGGCGCGGCGCAGCCGCTCCACCCGCCCCTCCCGCGCCTCGACCCACCGCTCGTACCCCTCGATCAGGCCGACGAGGGCCTCGGCGATGGCGAGGCCCGTCGGGGTGGGGCGGAACGGCTCGCCGTCCAGCCGCACCACGCCGTCCGCGATGTCGAAGGTGAGGGTGCTGCCCTCCTCCTGCGCCACGACCAGCCGGTCCGGGTAGGCGCGCACCTTGAGGTCGTGCCACTCGCGCTTCAGCACCCCCTCCTCCACGGCGGGGCGGAAGCCGAACAGGCGCATCCGGCGGCGCTCGCCGGGCGCGCCCCACACGTCGACCGCGCCGCCCAGCAGGCGGGTGAGGCGCTCG
>JBFLWO010000046.1:0-10150 GCA_040757755.1 Actinomycetota bacterium | reverse complement strand
CGGCGCCGGCGGCGGCCCCTCAGTCCGCGACGGTGTTGCGGCCGGCGGCCTTGGCGCGGTAGAGAGCTTCGTCGGCGCGCCGCAGGAGGTCCTCGGCGTCGTCGTCGCCATGGGTCAGGACGCTCAGGCCCGCCGAGACCGTCTGCGCCCCGGCGACCGGGAAGGCGGCGCCGGCCACGGCGCGGCGGCCGCGCTCGGCGGCGTCGCGGGCTCCGGCGGAGGTCGTGTCCGGCAGGAGCCACGCGAACTCCTCGCCCCCGAGCCGCCCGAGGGTCTCGCCCGCCCGCACGACGGCGCCCAGGCGGCGCGCGGTCTCGCAGAGCACGCGGTCGCCGACGGGGTGCCCGTGGAGGTCGTTCACGCGTTTGAAGTTGTCGAGGTCCATGAGGACGAGCGCGAGGGGCCGGCCGTGGCGGCGGCGGCGCGTGACCTCGCGGTCGAGCTCCTCGAGGAAGGCCCGGCGGTTCGGCAGGCCGGTCAGGGCGTCGGTGCGGGCCTGCTCGTGCGCCTCCCGGTGGGCGGTCACGTCGGTGACCGTGCCGATGAAGCCCGTCACCCGGCCCTGCTCGTCCCGCAGCGCCACGGTCTGGCGGATGACCCACACGTCGGGCGCTCCGTCGCGTCCCCGCAGGCGATGCTCGGAGGAGCTCCCGACCCCGGTCGCGATCGTGGTGCGCCAGTCCGCCAGGACGCGTTCGCGGTCGTCGGGGTGGAGCACGTCCGCCCACCGCCCGCGCGCCTCGGACCTCGGGACCCCGGCGATCTCCGCCCACCGGTCGTTGACGAACTCGCAGCGCCCCGCCGGATCCGTCTGGAAGATGCCGACGGGGGCGTTGTCGGTGAGGGTGCGAAACCGCTTCTCGCTGGAGATGAGCTTCTGCTGCGCCGCGATCCGCTCGCTGATGTCGTGGAAGGTGACGACCGCGCCGACGACGGTGCCGCCCTCCCAGACGGGCGTCGTGGTGTACGCGACGGGGAACGACGAGCCGTCCTTGCGCCAGAACACCTCGTCGTCGACGTGCCGCACCGCGCCCTCGCGGAGGGCGTGGTACATGGTGCAGTCGGCCTTGGGGTACGGGGTGCCGTCGGGGTGGCTGTGATGTACGAGCTCGTGGGTGGAGCGTCCGACGAGCTCCTCCGGGGCCCAGCCGAGCAGCCGGCCGGCCGCGGGGTTCACGAACGTCGCCCGGCCGTCGCGATCCACGCCGTACACGCCCTCCGCGATGGAGTCGAGGATCGTCCGGGCCTGCCGCTCGTAGTGCACCGCGGGGAGCGCCGGGGAGTCGTAGATGCTCGGATGGCCAGTCTCAAGAGACACGTCGTCTCCCATCGGCCCGGGTGTGGTGTGAGTTGAGGTGAGGCGTGGATGCTGCCGCAGGTCCGAGGACGCTGCGCCGCCGGGCCGTGCCACATGCGGGCCCGCTTGCCATCGGCGCGGGCCGGGGGGATAAAGACGTCCACGAGGGCGTGCCCCGGGCAATTGGAATCCCATGCCGAGCGACATGAAGAGGAGCGGGAGCGAGTCGCCGGCGCGGCTCGTGGTCCGGCTCCTCGGTGCCGTCGACGTCGTCCTGGACGGCCGCCGCGTCGCCGCCTTCGACTCCCTTCGCCTGCAGCGCTTCCTCGCGTTGATCGCGTTGCGCGGCGAGCTCCGGCACCGCTCCCGGCTCGCGTTCGAGCTGTGGCCCGACTCCGGCGAGCGTCAGGCGCGGACGAACCTCAGGAAGCTGCTGCACGACTTCCGCCACGCCCTCCCCGACACCGCCGAGTTCGTCCAGATCGACAACGAGATCGTGCGGTGGATTCCGGCGGGGCCGAGCGAGGTCGACGTGCTGACGTTCCGTGATGCCATCGCCGCCGGTGACCTCGAGCTCGCCGCGCGCCGGTACGCGGGCGACCTCCTTCCCGCCTGCTACGACGACTGGGTCCTGGACGAGCGGGCGAAGCTCCGCGCCGAGGCGCACGGCGTCCTGGTGCGCCTCGCCGACGCGGCCGTCGCACGCGGCGACCACGACGCGGCGATCCGGTACGCGCGATCCATCGCCGGCCTGGAGCCCACGGACGAGGCGGCTGCCCGCATCCAGATGGAGGCGTGTCTCGCGCTCGGCGACAGGGGCGGGGCGCTGCGCTCCTACCACCGGTACGCCGAGGCGCTGCAACGCGACCTCGCGCTGGAGCCGGGCGGGGCCGTCGCGGCGGCGTACCGGCGGCTGCGCGCCACCGCACCCGACCGCGAGGCACTGCAGGGTGAGGACGTGGCGCTGGCCGCCGACGTGCCGTTCGTCGGCCGGGACCTGGAGCTTCACCGGCTCATCGAGGCATGGACCGCGGCCCGGCAGGGCAGGGCGCACCTCGTGGTGGTGACCGGCGAGGCGGGGGTCGGGAAGTCCCGGCTCGCCCTGGAGCTCGGCCGGCGCGTCCGCGCCGAGGGGCACGTGGTGGCGTCGGCCCGGGCGTACGAGGCGGCGGGCAGGTTGCCGTGGGGCCCGATCGTCGACCTGCTCCGGTCGGATGCCCTGCGGAGCCACGTCGACACGCTCGGCCCGGTCTGGCGGGCCGAGCTCGCGCGTCTCCTCCCCGAGCTCCTCGAGACGTCCCCGCCGCCCGCGCCGCGCGGGTCGGGCGACCCGGCCGAACGCCACCGGCTGTTCGACGCGGTGAGCCGGGCCGTCGCCGGGGACCGCCCGCGCCTCCTGATCATCGACGACCTGCAGTGGTGCGACGCCGAGACCATCGAGGTGATCGGCTTCGTCATCCGTTCCGCGCGGACGGCGCCCGTGCTCGTCGTGGGCACCGCCCGCGCCGAGGAGGTCCCCGCGCAGCATCCCCTCGTCGGCCTCCTCGACGCCCTGGGCCACGACGAGGCGGCGACCACCGTGCCGCTCGACCCGCTCGACGAGGCCGCCACGGCGACGCTCGCCGCCCGCCTCCGCAACGAGGACGCCGTCGATCCCGCGCTCGCCGCACGCCTCTGGGCGGAGACCGAGGGCAACCCCCTCTTCGTCATCGAGGTGCTCCGCGCCGGGGTCTCGCCGGGGGGACGGCAGGCGGCGCTCACCCCCACGATGCGGGCGGTGCTGGGCGCCCGCCTGGCCCAGCTCCCCGACGGCGCGCGGCGCCTGGCCGAGGTGGCGGCCGTCATCGGCCGGTCGTTCACGGTCGATCTCCTGGCGTCGGCCGCCGGGGTCGGCGAGCCGGAGCTCGCCGACCATCTCGACGTGCTGTGGCGTCGACGGATCATCCGCGACCAGGGCCGCACCTACGACTTCAGCCACGACAAGCTCCGCGGCGTCGCCCTGGAGATGCTGAGTCCCGCGCGTCGACGCCACCTCCACCGGGTGGTGGCCGGGGCGATCGCGGCCGAGCTCCGCCACGACCCCGACGCCGCCGGCCCGCGGCTTGCCGCCCACTACGACCAGGCCGGCATGGTGGAGCCGGCGATCGCCGCCTACCACCGGGCTGCGGCGCGGGCGGTGGCGGTGTCGGCCCTCGACGAGGCGGTCGGCATGTTCCGGCGGGCGCTCTCACTGCTCGCGGAGCTGCCGCCGTCACCGGGGCGTGACGCGCTCGAGCTCGACATCCGGATCGCCCTCGGCTCGCCCCTGGTGGCCCTCGAGGGCTACGGCTCCCGCGGCGCGCACCAACTGTACGAGCGGGCCCTCTCGCTGTGCCGCAGGCTCCACCGCGTCGTGGACCCCCCGATCCTGCGGGGTCTCGGTCTCGCCCGGCTGCAGGGCTGCCGCTTCGACGAGTCCGGCGAGCTCGGCCAGGCGCTCGTCGACCACGAGAGCCGCGATCCGGTGGCGCGGACCGAGGGGCGGTACCTCCTGGGCGTGAGCGCCTTCTGGAGGGGTGATCTGGCGAGCGCCCGCCGGCACCTCGAAGGCGCCGTCGACGCCTACGACCTGTCCCATCGCGACGAGCACCTGGCGCGGTACGCCCAGGACCCGAAGGCGGTCTGCCTCGTGCGCCTCGCCTGGGTCGACCTGTGGGCGGGGGACCCCGGCCGGGCGGACGAGCGGGCCCGGTCCGCCCTGGGCCTCGCCGTCGAGCTCGACCACTTCATGACGCGGTGGTACGTCCTCACATACGCGGCGATCATCGCGGCCGAATCCGAGGACCTCGCCCGCCTCGGCGAGCTGCTCGGGGATTCCGAGACGCTGGGGAGGCGTCTCCCGATGCCCTACCTCATGATCGTGGGGGACGCCCTGCGGGGCTGGCTTGACGTCTGCGACGGCGCACCCGGGGGCATCGAGCGGATCGTGCGGTCGGTGGCGCGCTCGCGCACCGAGGGGGAGAGCCTCCACCTGACCTACACGCTCCTCCTCCTGGCTCGGGCGCGCGGCATCGCCGGCGAGCTCCGCGAGGGCCGCGCCGCGACCCGCGAGGGGCTCGCGCTGTCACGTCGCCGTACCCAGCGCTACCTTGAGGCCGAGCTGTGGCGGGTCGACGGTGAGCTGGCGTATCGCGGCGGAGAGCCGGACGCCGCCGAGTCGCTGCGACGGGCGGTCGATGTCGCCGCCGGGCAGGGGGCGCGCTGGCTGGAGCTTCGGGCCCTCCACTCCCTGGCCGGCCGGTTCCCCGACCGGGCGGTGCGGCGGCGACTCGCGGGCCTCGTCGCGACGATCCCCTCGGGCCACGACCTCCCGGCGTTCCGGGCGGCGAGCGGCCTTCTGAGCTCCGCGCCGTAGTGTCCCGTCCGAGATCGAGCGTGGGAGCGAGGAGGACGTCGCAGTTTGCGCGACGGGGCGACATCGATCGGGCGGGGTCGCGTCCTGCGTCGAGGCGGTGCTCGACCGCCACGCGTCTAAGCACGTCGGGATCGCGGTCGGCGTCTGCCGGCATGACGCCACCTGGACGTTTTCCCGCGGCCGGGTCGGAGCCGGCCGTCCGGAGCCCCCGGATGCGGACACGGTGTTCGAGATCGGCTCGATCACGAAGGTGTTCACCGCGACCGTGCTCGCGGACATGGCCGAGGAGGGACTGGTCGACCTCGAGGACCGCGTGCAGCGGTACCTGCCGCACGGCATCGAGCTGCCCGTCCGTGGACGGCCGATCACGCTGCTTGACCTCGCCACCCACGCGAGCGGGCTGCCGCGGCTGCCACCGGGGCTGCTCCGGCGGGCGCTCCGGCAGCGCTCAAACCCGTACGCCGGCTTCACCACGAAGCATCTCGAGCTCGCGGTCGGGCATGCACGGCTCCGGCGCGGGCCCGGCGAGAGGCTCCGCTACTCGAACTTCGGCTTCGGCCTGCTCGGCTACCTGCTCGCCCGACGCGCGGAGACCGGCTACGAGGAGCTCGTGCGCGAGCGGATCTGCGATCCGCTCGGCCTCGCGGACACGCGGATCTCGCTGCCGCCCGAGGCGCTGCCCCGCTTCGCCGACGGACACAGCCGGCGAGGGCACCAGGTGCCGCACTGGGACATCCCGGCGCTCGCCGGGGCGGGTGCGCTCCGGTCCAGCGTCGCCGACCTGCTGCGTTTCCTCACCCTCCACCTGCGTGAGCCGACCACCCGGCTCGGTCGCGCCGCGCGCACCACGCGGGAGCCGCGGGCGCATCGCGGCAAGCTCGTTCAATGCCTCGGCTGGCTCGACGTCCCCCTCCAGGGCCATCCCCACCGGGTGCTCTGGCACAGCGGCGGCACCGGCGGCTTCCGCAGCTTCCTCGGCGCCGTCCACGAGACCGAGACGGGGGTGGCTGTGCTCGGCAACTGCGTGCGCTCCGTCGACGCCGTCGGGTTCCGCATCCTCGAGGCGATCAGCCGGCGCTGAGCTCCGCCGAGCCGGCCCGGCCGCGAGGGAACGCTTCGGGAACGCCCCCGCGTGCATCCTCGGCGCAGTCGAGAAGGGGAGCACACCATGGGCGACGCCATCACCGCATTGACCGGGAGGGTGCGGGGCCGGGTCATCACCGCCTCGGATCCCGGCTACGACGACGCCCGCGCCGTCCACAACGCCATGCACGACCGCAGGCCCCTCGCCGTGGTGCAGTGCGTGGACTCGGCCGACGTGATGGCCGTGGTCGCCGCGGCCCGCGACGGCGGCGTCGACCTGGCGGTCCGGGGCGGGGGCCACAGCGTCCCCGGTTTCGGGACGGTGGACGACGGGCTGGTCGTGGACCTGTCGCCGATGAGGGGCGTGCGCGTCGACCCGGTCAGGCGGGTCGCCCGGGTCGGGGGCGGCGCGACGTGGGGGGACGTCGACCACGCGACGTACCCGTTCGGCCTGGCCGCGCCCGGCGGGGTCGTGTCGACGACGGGGGTGGCGGGCCTGACGCTGGGCGGCGGCATCGGCTACCTCACCCGCAGCGTGGGGCTCTCCGTCGACAGCCTGCTCTCCGCGGACGTCGTCCTCGCCGACGGCCGGCAGGTCACGGCCGGCGACTACCAGAACGAGGATCTGTTCTGGGCGCTGCGTGGCGGCGGCGGCAACTTCGGTGTGGTCACGAGCTTCGAGTTCCAGCTCCACGAGGTGGGTGACGTCGTCGGCGGCCCGCTGTTCTACGACTTCGCCGACGCCGCGGCGGTGCTGGACTGCTACCGCTCGTACATCCAGGAGGCGCCCGAGGAGCTCGGGTGCTTCTTCGGCTGGCAGATCGCGCCGCCCTTGCCGTTCATCCCCCGGGACCGGGTCGGGGACCTGTTCTGCGTTCTCGTCACGTGCTGGAACGGCCCCCACCGGGAGGCCGGGAGGGTGCTGCGGCCGTTGCGCGACGTCGCCGAGGTGAGAGCGGAGCAGGTCGGGGTGATGCCGTTCCCGGCGTTGCAGAGCGCCTTCGACGGTCTCGTCCCGAAGGGCATGCAGAACTACTGGAAGGCGGATTTCGCCACCGCGCTCACCGACGAGGCGATCGCCGCCCACGTCCACCACGGCCAGTGGACGCCCCACGTGAGCTCGTCCATGCACCTTCACCCGATCAACGGGGCGGCGCAGCGGGTCGGCGCCGACGAGACCGCCTTCGGGCACCGGGACAAGAGCTTCGCGCCGGTGATCGTGGGGACCTGGCCGGATCCCGCCGACAACGCGGCGAACACCAGGTGGGTGAGGGACTACTACGCGGCGATCCATCCCCACTCGGGCAGCGCCGGCGGCTACGTCAACTTCATGTCCGGCGACGACGGCCACCGTGCCGCCGACAACTACGGCGCCAACTACGAGCGGCTCCGCGCCGTGAAGGCGGCCTATGACCCGGACAACCTCTTCCACGTCAACCAGAACATCGCTCCGGCGAACGGGAGGTGAGGGTGATGACCGGAGTCACCGCAACTCGAGTAACCCCCGTCGTGCAATGGGAACCGGACGCCTCGTTGATCGACGCCGCCCGCGAGATCGCCCCGATCGTGCGGGCGCACAGCGAGGAGGCGGAGCGGGAACGGCGCCTGTCCCGGCCCGTCCTGGCGGCTTTGCGGGAGTCGGGTCTTCTACGGATGACGACTCCCCGTTCGCTCGGGGGGTTGGAGACGGACCCTGTCACCCGCGCCCTCGTGGGTGAGGAGCTCGGTCGCCACGACTCGGCGGCCGCCTGGACGTTGGAGAACCCCCTGGACTGGGCGTTCTTCTGCGCGCGTCTTCCCGACGAGGGCGCCGAGGAGATCTACCGCGGCGGGGCGGACGTCCTGATCGCCGCCCAGTTCGGCCGTCCCCTGCGGGCGACGTCGACCGCCGGCGGGTACCGCGTCTCCGGTCGCGCCCCGTTCGTCAGCAACTGCCATGACGCCGACTGGATCTCCTCGACGGTGCTCGTCGACGCGGACGGTTCCACGGGGGACGAGCCCGAGGTGCGGATGGTCTACTTCCCCCGGGAGCAGTGCGACATCGTCGATACGTGGGATGTCATGGGGATGCGCGGCACGGGCAGCGACGACATCTCGGTGACCGACGTCTTCGTGCCCACGGCGAGGACGTTCCCGATGGTGCCGGAGTTCGCGCCGGGGTCGCACTATCGGGGCCCGCTGTATCGACTCCCGGTCGTGGGCGCCGCGGCGTCCGGCATCCCGACGCCGATGCTGGGGGTGGCGCGACGGACGCTCGACGAGGTGACCGAGCTCGCCCGGACCAAGACCCCCGTGGAAGCGCGTGGCCTGCTGAGGGAGCGCGCGTCGGCCCAATCCCAGCTGGGCCGGGCGGAGGCGATCCTGCGCTCGGGGCGCCTGCTCCTTCTCGCCACCCTGAGCGACGCGTGGCGGCGATGCCTCGACGGCGAGGCCCACTCGCTGGAGCAGAAGGCGGACCTCCTCCTCGCGATGGCCCACGCCATGGGCAGCGCCGTGCAGGCGGTGGAGCTCGCATGCAGCATCGCCGGCACCACGGCGTTTCGCGCGTCCAGCCCGCTGGAGCGGTGCTTCCGGGACGTCCAGACGATGAGGCATCACGTCTTCGCCTCCGAGCAGCGCTACGCGACCTTCGGGCAGGTGCGTCTCGGGGTGCCGCCGGACTTCCCCGTCGTCGCCTTCTAGTGTCCCGCGATCCGGCATGTGAAGTGCCCCGCCGCCCATCCTCACGCGGACGCTCCGCCTTGACGCCGTGTCACGCCGAAGGGGGTCGGCTGGACCGCCCCCGGCATCCGTACCCGCACTCCCCCTTTCTCTGCGTGGCGCTCGTGAGGTGCCGCCATCCCGGCGTCCCTCGGGCTTGACAGGTTCCCGCGGGCAGTTAGGTTTGCTCGATGCGACGGCAACTCGTGATCGCGTTCGCGGCGATCGGTTGCTGTCCGGCCCTTGCGCGTGCGGAGGCACCGCCGTGCGACGCAGCAGTGACGGCGACTGCGACGCTTACCGCGGTCGACCAGTACGCCAGGTCCGGCGACCCGACGCTGATCGCCAGTCATCGCGCCTTGCTCGACGTCGACTTCGGCGGGGGCGCGGCGTCCGCATCAGTCGACATGCAGAGCGTCCGCTTCTCCTCGACGGCACCCGGATTGCGCGAGGAGAGCGGCGAGCCGGTCTTCGTCGCTTCCGGGCCCGGACCGGTCGAGATCCGCGTCAGCTGGGAGCAGGAGGTCCTGTCCGGCGACGAGCTCCGGCGCTGCTCGGGCTCGGCGGTGAGGACGTTCACGTTCGACGCGCCGCGGCCGCTTCGGGTCGGCGTGTCGGGCGGCGTCACCGACTTCGGCAACTACATCCGCACACGGCGCGGATTCACGGGCCAGATCATCAGCCTCTCCACCGACCTGTTCGCGGGGAGGCGCTCCGACTTCGGCGACGTGACCGTCCGGTGGCGCGTCCGGCGAGGCAAGGCGGCGTACCCGGCCGGCCCCTTCCAGCAGGCGGTGCTGCGGGGTGTCGACGTCAGCGGCCGTCAGGTGCCACTGGGCGCAGCCGGTCCGCTGCGCCTCCACGGCGAGCTGTTCTCGTTCGCCTCGCGAGACGACGGCAGGAACAACATCGCGCGGATCGTCCTCACCGCCTTCACCCGCTTCAAAGGCAACGGCGGCTACGAGGTCCAGGTCCTCCAGCGTGGCACGCGGCTGGTGCGCGTACGCGGCACCCTGCGGAAGTGCCACAAGGCGAATGGCTGCGTGACGGAAGGTCGCGTCGAGTCCACCGATCCGCTCGTGACCTTCGCCGGACGTTGACGTTTCGTGGCACCGCGTCGGGAACGCGGGCGTCGGCTCGGGGCGCGGAGGCGACCATCGAGGTCGAGTTCGTCACTTGGAAATCAGGCGAACGAATGGAGGATGTCGGGCTCGAACCGACGACCTCCGCCTTGCAAAGGCGGCGCTCTTCCAACTGAGCTAATCCCCCCGTGGGGCGCCTAGGGTAGCATCGGCCCCCGCCCGGACCGCTCGGCCGGAGGTGCCGCGGAGTGCCCACCGAGGATGAGTTCCGTCTCGTCGACCGGATGCTCGACGAGCTCATGGTCAAGCACTACGAGATGGCCACCTTGTGCGGCGAGTACCGGGATCTTCTCGCCGACCTGGCGGAACGCACGTGGGACCGGGAGGGCCGGCGCCTCGCCAGTCACCTGCCGGGCGCCAAGTACCACGTGGCGCAGACGTGGGCGCGGGAGCAGGCCCTCAAGATCCAGGCGGAGCTGCGGAGGATGTTCCCCCCGGAGGACTGACTCGCACCACCGGGGCGACGTCCGGCACCAGGCGCCCCAACCGGCCGCGGCGGGCCGCGACCCACGGGTACAGGCGCTCCACCCGAAC